>JAFKJZ010000224.1 GCA_017305815.1 Hyphomicrobiales bacterium | reverse complement strand
TTTTAGAGATTCCAAGTAAGACCCTCACCCAACCCTCTCCCGCAAGCGGGCGAGGGCTTTTGGGCTGACGGGTGTCACAAAGGTCGAAGCGCGGCCGACCAGCGCCGGCTTGCCCCCTCTCCCGCTTGCGGGAGAGGGCTGGGGTGAGGGGCTTCGAGCGCTCTCAGCCCTTCTTGCCGGCCTGGAACAGATAGACCCAGGCGAGCAGGATCGGGCCGATCGTGAGCGCGACGTCAGCGAGGTTGAAGACGAAGAAGCCGCGCTCGTTCCAGTGCAGGAACAGGAAATCGATGACGTGGCCGTGCCAGACGCGGTCGATCAGGTTGCCGAGCGCGCCGCCGACGATCAGCGCGAAGCCGGTGGCGGCGATCCGGCCGCCCTCGGTCGAGCCGCGCCAGACATAGATCACGACCGCCGTCACCACCGCCGTCAGCGCGATCAGGATCAGGCTGTCGGCGCTGTTGCCGAGCGAGAACGCGATGCCGGTGTTGTTGACGCGATAGAGCGCCAGCAGGGACGGGATCAGCTCGATGCCCTGCTGGTAGACCAGATTGGCGTCGGCGATCCATTTCGACAACTGGTCGACGACAACGGTCAGCCCCACGATGGCGAGGCCGAGCGCCGAGAGCGGGCCGGGAATGCGGGTGGCGGCGGGGGCGGCCTCGGTGTCCGTCTCTGGCGTCATCGCGTCCAAGCCTTCATCGTCGTCCTGCCTGTTGTCAGAGCTTCAGCTTGTCGCGGCGGATCTCGTAGAGCATCACGCCGGTGGCGATCGCCAAATTGAGCGAATCCGCCCTGCCCGCCTGCGGGATCTTGACCAGGTGATCGCAGAGCGCGGCGAGGTCGTCGGGCAGGCCCGACTGCTCGTTGCCCATGAACAGCATCACCGGCCGGTCGTAGTCGACGGCGCGATAGTCCGACTTGCCGGAAAGATGCGTGCCGACGACGATGCCGGGCCAGCCCTTCCGCCAGGCCTTGAACTCGTCAACGGCCATGCGGGCGAGCTTCATGTGGAAGATCGAGCCCATGGTGGCGCGCACCGCCTCGACGCCGAACGGATCGACCGTGTCGCCGACCAGGATGACGCCCTCGGCGCCGACCGCGTCCGCCGTGCGGATGATGGTGCCGAGATTGCCGGGGTCCTTGATGCCCTCGAGCGCGACCCAGACGCCGGCGGGACCCGGCCGGACCTCGCTCTTCGGCGTCAGCTTCTGCTCGAACACGCCGACGACCATCTGCGGATTGTCGCGGCGGGTGATCTTGGAGAGCACCGCTTCCGAGACTTCGAGCACGTCGCCGCCGCGCGCCCGCGCCGTGGTGGCGACGCGCTTGACGACGGGGTGGTCGGCGACCTTGGCGCCATAGACAAGGATCTTGATCGGCCAGTTTTCCTCGACCGCGTCGGCGACCAGCTTCATGCCCTCGGTGACGAACAGGCCGCTTTCCTTGCGGTTCTTCGGCAAAGCGAGGCCGCGAATGTCCTTGATCGTCGGATTGGTCAGGCTCGTGATGGTCCTGACCGCGCCGGGCGCGGCAATGTCGGAATGATCAGCCATCGCGGGACCACCGGGAAAAGAGCGACGTGGAAAGGAAACGGCCGCCGCCTTCCTCGCGGATCAGCAGCTCGCCGGATTCGAGCGTGCCCGGCAGGCCCGAAAGCGCCTCGGCCGAGGTCTCGTGGATCGCCATGAACGAGGCGCGGATCGAATAGGCGGAAAGGCAGAGGAACAGCGCGTCGTCGGCGAGAAGCTGGCGGCAGAGCGCCATCATCTCGGGCAGGCGCTCGAAGATGTCCCAGACCTCGCCATTCGGGCCACGGCCGAATTTTGGGGGATCGAGGATGATGCCGTCATATTTCGAGCCGCGGCGCACTTCGCGCTGCACGAACTTCATCGCGTCGTCGACGATCCAGCGCACCGGCAGGTCGGCGATCCCCGACATCTGCTGATTGTCGCGCGCCCAGCCGATCGCCTTCTTCGAGGCGTCGACATGCGTCACCTGCGCGCCCGCCATGGCGGCGACGAAGGAAGCGATGCCGGTATAGCCGAACAGGTTCAGCACCTTCGGCTGCCGCTTCGGATCGGCATATTGCGCCTCGCGGATCTTCCGGCCGAACCAGGCCCAGTGCATCTCCTGCTCCGGGAAGAAGCCGACATGTCGGAAGGCGGTGAAGCGGCCGAGGAAACGCACCTCGCCCTCGCCGACGGCGCGCGGCAGCGGCCAGGCCATCGGCCAGGTCTCGCCGATCGGCTTCCGGTATTTCCAGCGGCCGTCCGAATCCTCGTCCTTGGCGCCGGTGAAGATCGCGTCGGCGCGATCCCATTCCTCGGCGGAGAGACGCGGCGTCCACAGCGCCTGCGCCTCAGGGCGGACGATGCGGTAGGGACCATAGCGCTCGAGCTTGCGGCCATGGCCGGAATCGATCAGCGCATAGTCGGGCCAGCCCTCGGTCGTCAGCATGACCGGCCAGCGGGACGCGGGCGCTGTCGCGCCGGAGGCGGAATGGGGAATGTCGGAAGCGATCGTCATGGTCGGTTCATAGCGTTCGCCGCGGCGAAAGCCAATCTCGTCCTGGCAAGCGAGACGACGGCCGGCTTGCCGTTCCGGGGGGCCCATGCAAGATAAACTCACAGGCGACCCGCGCGTGGATGCACGCGGCGAGAGCGGTCGGCCGGCGGACGAGGACGACGATCGATGGAGATGACGGGCGAATATCGCATTCCCGCCAGCCGCGACGCGGTCTGGCAGGCGTTGAACGACCCGGAAGTCCTGAAGGCCTGCATTCCCGGCTGCGAGGCGCTGGAGCGCACGGCGGACGACGCCATGAGCGCCAGGGTCACTGCCAAGGTCGGGCCGGTGAAGGCGACCTTCGTCGGCCAGGTCACCTTCTCCAATGTGCACGCGCCGGAAAGCTACACCATCACCGGCGAGGGCAAGGGCGGAGTCGCAGGTTTCGCCAAGGGCGGCGCCGATGTCCGCCTCGCCGAGGACGGCGACGCGACCGTGCTGACCTATGACGCCAGGGCGCAGGTCGGCGGCAAGCTGGCGCAACTCGGCTCAAGACTGATAGACACAACCGCGAAGAAGCTGGCCGACGAGTTCTTCGGCGCTTTTGCCACCCGACTTTCTGGAGACGAGCCGACGATGGCCTCACCCACCCTGACCACCCCGACCGATGCCGAGCCCGCCGACGCGGCCGCCCGCGAGGAACTGACCGACCGCATCGAGCACAAGATCGACGACGAATCGCTCGATCTCG
>JAFKJZ010000223.1 GCA_017305815.1 Hyphomicrobiales bacterium | reverse complement strand
CGACGCCCTCGTCCTTCGGATCGACGAAGACGTCATGGGCGAAGATCTCGCTCGCCGCTTCCCAGTTGCGGGCGCGGAACGCATCTTCCAGCACGCGGAAATTCTCGAACAGCGTTTCTCGCTCGCGCCGCAGCATGACGAGTTCCGACGCCATGGTCTGGGCATAGCTCGAAATGCGGCCGAGGCCGGATTCGAGCACTGTCCGCACCAGCGAAGCGACGCCATCGACATCGCGGTCGATGCGAATGACCGGCGGAGCGGGAATGGTCGCCATCTTGGCGAGAGCCGCCGAGGCCACCTCGATCTCGGCCGCGCCGGCCGGCGACGCGACGACCGCGAGCACCGGATAGACGTCCCGCATCGTCCCGTCGCTGCGGAAGAGCTCGTCCGTGAAAGTGACGAGATGGACCAGCGGACCGGCGGCCAGTTCGGCCCGATCGCTGGCACCCGCCAGCACCATCCGCAGGGTAGCCTTGGCCTGCGTGGAGAAGGCCGGCTCGAACTGGCTCTTGATAGGTTTGTTCACGTCGCAGCGTCCGCTCATGCAGAGCAATCCGGTCGGAATCGTTCTAAATACGATCAGACAAGCTTGCTTGTTCTTCAGCTATAGAGATTAGTACCGGCTCATTTTGCGGCGCACAACCGGGATGTAAATAAATATTCAATTCTATTCTTGAGAAGTATTGTTTCAAAATTCGAATAGAATTTCATGCCTTTTCCGGGGCAAATGCCTGCACAATAGCGACATGACGATACGGGATGAGACGACCGGAGATCAGAAGGTGATCCGTGAGGTGATCGCGATCGCATTTTGCAGCGCAGCACACAGCAGTCAGCGCGAAGGCGATCTGGTCGATGCCTTGCGCGCCGCGGGGGCACTTGCGGTTTCGCTGGTGGCGGAGGAAGACGGAAAGGTAGTTGGCCACATCGCCTTCTCCCCGGTCACGATCAACGGGGTCAATGAAGGCTGGTACGGGCTGGGACCTGTCGCGGTGCTGCCTGCCCTGCAGGGGCGCGGCCTGGGCTGGGCCCTGATCGAAGCGGGACTGGAACGGATCCGATCCCTGGGTGCTGGCGGATGCGTGCTGCTCGGCGAGCCCGAATTCTACCAGCGGTTCGGCTTTCGCGCTGATCCGCGGTTGAAGCTCTCAGGCCCGCCGCCCGAATATTTCATGGCGCTCCCGCTGGCGACCGGCAGGGCAGCGCCAGAGGGCGAGGTCCGCTATCACACGGCCTTCGACGACGTCTGAGGATTCGACTACTGATGACGCGGCAGGCTGGCGCGCATGTCCTCGCGGGTCAGGACACCGGCGAGGATGGCGCCGAGCAGCGCACAGATCACCAGACCGAGACCGGCCCAGAAGATCACGAAATAGGCACACCCGCCATCGCTGCAGCCGACATTGACGATCCTCTGCAGCAACATGCCGATGCCCACACCGGTGCCGACCCCGACGATGCCGCCGAAGATCAGGCCGAAAAAGGCCGCGAATGCGATACGCATGGTTTTGTCCTGAAACTGGAATCAATTCGCCGGGAGGGATTAGCACCATTCCGGGGCCGTGCCTGTGTCCTCAGTCACGCAGTCTTGTTATAGCTGACGTTCATTTCCGATTGGTTGACGCGACCTTTACGCGCGACGGGAGTTTGTCCATGTCCGAGATCCAGATTGACGTCGTCACCGACATCGTCTGCCCCTGGTGCTTCATCGGAGTCGTCCGACTGCACAAGGTGTTGGCCGAAAACGGAATCACGGCGCGGGTGGTGCATCATCCCTTCTTCCTGGATCCGAGCGTGCCCCCGGAAGGCATCGACGTCGCGGAAAAGCTGCGCAAGCGATTCGGCGGCGACCCGTCCGCGATGTTCGCCCGGGTCGAGGCGGAAGCCCGCAAGAGCGGCATCGCCCTCGACCTTTCCAAGCAGCCACGCCAGCGCCCGACCGGCGCGGCGCACACGCTGATCCGCCACGCCCTCGAAAAGGGAACGCAGGATGCCCTGGCGACGGCCCTGTTCGAGGCGCATTTCATCCACGCCCTCAACGTCGCCGACCCGGACGTCCTCGCCGAGATCGCCGCGTCGCACGGTTTCTCCGTCGATGAAGCGCGTCAGATCGCCACCGACCCGTCCGAGTTGGAGATCACCCGCCAGGAAGCGGCCGCCGCGGCCGAGGGCGGCATCAGCGGCGTGCCCTTCTTCGTCTTCAACCGCCGGCTTGCGCTGTCGGGCTGCCAGCCGGAGGATGTGTTCGAGCAGGCGCTCGCCCAGGCGACCGGCGCGAGCGCCGCGGCCGACGCCTGAGCGAACCCGCCATACCGAAGAGGCTCGCATGGTCCGCACGTCCCACATCTTCCCCGTCCTGCGCTATCGCGATCCCAGGGCGGCGATCGCCTTCCTGGTCAAGGGCTTCGGCTTCGAGGTCTTCGCCCTGCACGAGGGAGCGGATGGCGAGGTGGTCCATGCCGAACTTCGTCTCGGCCAGAACCTGATCATGCTGGGCGGCTTCAGCCCGGAGCTCGTCGCCAGCGGCCGCACCGCAAGCGGCGGCACCGGCGCCGTCTATGTCTCGGTCCGCTTCGTCGACGGCCATCACGACATGGCCGTCGCCGCAGGCGCCAAGATCACCCGCCCGCTCGAGGACATGGAATATGGTTCGCGGGAGTATTCCTGCCGCGATACCGAAGGCTATGAGTGGTCGTTTGGCACCTACGATCCGCTCGGTGTGGACGGCAAGGTGGCGGACGCCTGATCAACGACGGAAATACTCCGTTCAAAAGACCCGGCGGGGCTCGTCGCCGGGGTAGGCGGCTCCTATTTCGAAGACATGACTGAATTTCGTGCCCTCCGGCCTGACAGGCAAAAGGAGATCAGCATGACTTCGTACACGCGACTGCCATCCGTCCTTTTTGCAGCAACCCTGGTGACAACCGGCCTCCCCTTGGCCCACGCGGTCAACCCGGTATTCCTGAAGGTAACGATCCACGATCTCGACGCCGACGGCGACCTGCCGGACGACGCGGCACTCTGTCTCCCGGCCGTCAACGGGCTGCCGGTACGGGGCCGCGACCGGAGCCCGGCCGTCGAATGGTCAAACGCACCGGCGGAGACGAGATCCTTCGTCCTGATCATGACCGATCCGGACGTTCCGCTCGACGTGACGCTGCTGCGCGGACCGCGCCCCATACCCGTCGAAGCGGCACGCGCCCGTCATTCTGACCAGCGACCTCGCGCTGCGGATGGATCCGATCTACGAGCCGATCGCCCG
>JAFKJZ010000222.1:5793-7559 GCA_017305815.1 Hyphomicrobiales bacterium | reverse complement strand
TGCGCGAATGGGACGTCGACGGCGAGTGGGAAGGCCGACGCCTGAGCGACGGCTCGCGGGCTCGCCGCAGTACAAAGGCGCGGGCGGTCGCCTTCCGTCCCGCCTCGGGCTATGGAAGGACCCGCGCCGCTTCCGGCCTTCGCTTCGCTCAGGATCAACGCCCGCAATGCCGCCTGCTCTTGCCGACCTGCTCACGGCATCGTCGCCCTTCGTGCTGCTGGAAGACCGTCTGGACGCTTCCGCCACGGCGGCCCTCTATGCCGATCCGGTCGAGATCGTCCGCTGCTACGACGCGGCGGCTGTCCCGGATGCAATGGCCAGAATCGAAGCCGGGCTGGGGCGCGGACTGCATGCGGCAGGATTCCTCGGCTACGAGCTCGGCTATGCGCTGCAGGACCGCCTCGTCGCCGCGCTTCCGGCCGGGCGAGAACTGCCGCTTCTCTGGTTCGGCCTGTTCCACGAAGCGCTCCGCCTGGGGGCGGCGGAACTCGATGCCGTTTTCGGCGCCCTCGCCCCGCCGCCTGCGATCGCCGATGTCCGCCCCCGGCTGGACGAAGCCGCGCACGCATCGAAGATCGGCCGCGTGCTCGACTATCTTGCCGCCGGCGACGCCTATCAGATCAACCTCACCTTCCCGATCGATTTCCGCTATGGCGGCGACCCGCTCGCGCTCTATGCGGCGCTGCGCGCCAACCAACCGGTCGCGCATGGCGGCATCATTTCCTTCGACGGCGCCACGATCCTTTCGGTGTCGCCGGAACTGTTCCTCGACGTTTCGGCAGGCCGGGCCACGACACGGCCGATGAAGGGCACCGTGCCTCGCCAGGCCGACCCGGACGCCGACCGGGCGGCGATCGACGAACTGCGCGAGGATCCGAAGCAACGCGCCGAGAACCTGATGATCGTCGACCTGCTGCGCAACGATCTCGGCCGGATCAGCGAGATCGGATCGGTCGAGGTCGAGAACCTCTTCAATGCCGAGACCTATCCGACCTTCCATGCCATGGCGTCGACCGTGACCTCGCGACTGCTGCCCGGAACCTCGCTCTCCGAGCTTATGCAGGCCGCCTTCCCCTGCGGCTCGATCACCGGCGCGCCGAAGCTGCGCGCGATGGAGATCATCCGCGAACTGGAAGAGGACCCGCGCGAAATCTACACCGGCTCGATCGGGGCGATCGCGCCGAATGGCGACCTCCGCTTCAACGTCGCGATCCGGACGGCAACGCTCCTTGCCGATGGCCGCGGCCGTTATGACGTCGGCAGCGGCGTCGTCGCGGATTCGCACGCCGAAGCCGAATATGCCGAATGCCTCCTGAAGGCGCGGGTACTGACCGATCTCGGAGAGGACTATGGCCTGATCGAGACGTTGCGCGGCTCGGCCGAAACGGGGCTTGGGCGGTTGGACCTGCACCTGGATCGCCTCGCCGCTTCGGCAAGCGCGCTCGGCTTCGTCTTCGACCGCGGCGAGGCGGAAGCCCGGCTCGAAGCCCTGCGGGAGGCCTTCGGCGGCGAGCAGGACCGCCGGGTCCGCCTGGAGCTGCGCCGCGACGGAGCGCTCGACATCGTCGCCCCGGCCCTGCCGCCCGAGCCGGACCGACCGGTCGCCACCATCATCGCCAGTCTGCAGGCCGATGCCGGCGATCCCTTCCTGCGCCACAAGACGACGAAAAGGCGGCTCTATGAGGCCGCCTTCGCCGAGGCCGGCGCCCGGGGCGCCGACGAGGCGATCCTGCTCAACCGTTCTGGCTTCGTGACCGAGGCGCCGC
>JAFKJZ010000222.1:0-5772 GCA_017305815.1 Hyphomicrobiales bacterium | reverse complement strand
GGCTTCGTCACCGAGGCGACGCGCAGCAACATATTCGTCGAGCGCGAGGACGGCATGCTGCTGACGCCGCCGATCGCCGACGGCCTGCTGCCCGGCATCCTGCGCGAGAGCCTGCTCCGGTCCGGCAAGGCCATCGAACGGCAATTGACGCCGGACGACCTCGTCACGGCCGGGCGCTGGTACCTCGGCAACAGCCTCCGCGGCCTCCGCCCCGCACGGATGCTGTAGGCGCAGGCTGACATGCTAAGCTCGCGCCAACGCCACCAGACGTAACGGACGGAACTCATGGCCAAGCGAGCCGGGAGCGCGGATCTGCCGCTGCATGGCGGGCATGTACCGCGCTGGCTCTCCGACCGGATGACCCGGCTTAGCGCCGTCATCAGCGAGGCGATCGTCCAGGAATATGGCCGCGACGAGCTGCTTCGCCGCCTCGCCCATCCGTTCTGGTTCCAGTCCTTCGGCGCCGTGATGGGGATGGACTGGCATTCGTCGGGGATCACCACCAGCGTGCTCGGCGCGCTGAAGCGCGGTTTGACGCCGCTCTCCGGCGAGCTCGGCATCCATGTCTGCGGCGGCAAGGGCCGCCATTCGCGCCTGACACCGCAGGAACTGATCGGCATCGGCGACCGGGTCGGCTTCGACGGCATGGCGATGGCCCGGGCGAGCCGGCTGGTCGCCAAGGTCGACAGCGCCGCGATCCAAGACGGCTTCGACCTCTATCTGCACGGTTTCATCGTCACCGACGACGGCAGCTGGGTGGTGATCCAGCAGGGCATGAACGAGGACACCCATCAGGCGCGGCGTTATCACTGGCAGTCCGAGGGCCTGAAGAGCTTCGTCGACGAGCCGCATGCGGCGATCGACGGCGAGCGGCAGGGCGAGATCGTCAACCTGACCGACAGGCGGGCCGAGGCCTCGCGCAGCGGCCAGCTCGACATGCTGAATGATCTCGGGCCGGACAAGATCGCGCTCGAATTCGCGGCGCTCCGCGCGGAAGCGGCGCCGCCGCCCGCGCAGACCGACGAGCCGCTGCTGCCGCATCTGATCATGCCGGCGCATCACGACGTGCGCTCCAGCGATGTGGTGACTCGACGCCTGCATGGCGCGCTGGCGGCAGCCGCCGACCAGGGACCGGCCGATTTCGCCGATTTGCTACTGGTGCCGGGCGTCGGCGCGCGGACGGTGCAGGCGCTGGCCATGGTCGGTCGTGCACGGCGCGCCCTATCGCTTCAGCGATCCGGCGCGCTTCTCGTTCGCGCATGGCGGCAAGGACCGCCACCCCTTCCCGGTGCCACTCCGGGTCTATGACCACACCATCCGCGTCATGACCTCGGCCGTGCAGAAGGCGAAGCTGGGCGAAGCGGAGGAGATGGCGGCGCTGAAGCGGCTCGACGAGCAGGCGCGCCGGCTGGAGCGCGTCGCCACCGGGCCGAGCGTCGAGGAGATGATCGCCGACGAACGCGAGCGGTCGGCGAGCTATGCCGGCCGCAGCGTCTTCGGCTGGGAATAGGCGCTATCGGAACGCAAAGTCGGCGACGATGAGGTCGTGGTCCGAGATGGCGTCGCCGGCCTTGTCGAGCGCCGGCACGGTGCGGGCGTTCGATGCGTCGAGGCCGCGGGAAAGCAGCCAGTCGATCCGGCAATAGGGCGGCAAGGGCGTGCCGTCCGGACGCATCCGCAGGGTCGCGTCGGCCGTGTTGCCGTCCTGCCAGTCGAAGCCGGCTTCGGCCATGACCGCGAACAACAGCTCGTGCTTCTGCGGCCCAGCCAGCCAGTCAGCCGGGCTATGCCCCATCAGCGCATTCGTGTTGAGATCGCCGCCGATCACGACCGGCAATCCCTGCGCCAGGCCATCGACGGCCTGCAGCAGGCGGATCATCTGGCGGGCACGATCGGCCGCGTCCGATTTGCTTTCGAGATGGACGACGACCGCCCAGAACGGTCCCTGCTCGGCTTCGACCCTCGCGGCGATCGCCATGCGCCAGCCGAGCCGGTGCTCGCCATCCTTGGCATCGAGCCACCAGACGGCGCCGTCGTCGAGCCGGATCAGCGCGACGTCGCCGAAGGGCAGTCGCGACAGCAGGGCATTGCCGTGAAAGCCGGCGGCATTGGTCTCGCCGGCATGCCAGGCGCGTTCGCGGTCGTCGCCGAGGCCAAGTTCCAGGAACTCGACGCCATAGGCGTAGCCCATGCCGAGCGCGGCGGCGAGGTCGCCGGCGGTATGGCGGTTACCGGCGCGCGCCATGCCGAGATCCGTCTCGGACAGCAGCAGCACGTCGGGCGCCACGCCGGCGACCAGATCGGCGGAGGGCTTCTGATATTTGAGCCGCTCGGCATTCCAGGCGGCGATGCGAAGAGGACCGTCCGGCCGGATCACCGGGGCCGGACCGCGGATCTCGACGGCGTTGAAGGCCGGCAGGTCGAGGGCGAGGCGGTCATGCTCCGCCCTCGTCTTCGGCGAACGCATCGCCTCCTCGCGGAACGCGATCGTCGGAACCGGCAGCTTCGCCAGATCGTCCGCGGTCATGGCATTTCCCTCGGTCAGGCGGCGCGGGCGGCGTGACGGGCGTTGAGGCGGGCGGCCAGCGCGCGGGCCATCTCGATCGACTCGGCCCTCTCGGCATCGAAGCGCTCGCCGATCTCCATGATCAGCGCCGTGCCGGGCAGCACGTCGATGGTGTCGAACACGCTTTCCCACGGCAGGTCGCCCCAACCGAGCGGCAGGTGCAGATCGCCGATGCCGAGCGCGATCGCCTCGCTCTGGTGGTAGAACTTCGACATCGTGTAGGGACGGCCGAAGCTGTCATGCACATGCAGATGGCCGGCGACCGGCCCCATCGCCGCGACCTCGGAGAGGAAGTCGCCGCCGGTGCGGATCGCCTCGATATAGGCGTGGCCGAAATCGATGGTGGTGACCAGATAGGGGTGGTTGATCGCCTCGACCGTCGCCGCGACCTCGGAGGGCTGCTGGCGGTACATGTCGTCATCGACGGCGAAGATGTTTTCGAGCGCGATGCGAACGCCGTGCTTGCCGCCGAAATCGGCCAGCTCCTTCAGCGCGTCCTCCTGCATGCGGTCATAGCCGGCGATCACGCGGCGCGGCGCCATCGGCGCGTGGCCGCTGTGATGGACGAGCGTGTCGGCGCCGACGCGCTGGGCGAGTTCGACCATGGCCTTGGCGGCGGCCATCTGGAATTCGAGGTTCGGCGCATCCATGAAATTGGAAACGATCAGGCCGTGCACCGTGTAGCGCAGCGGGAACCTGGCGCAGATATCGACCAGGCGTTTGGCGCGGGCTTCCAGCACGCGGCCGCCGGCGATCAGGTCGTCGCCGCAGAGCGAGAGTTCGGCGACGTCGGCCCCGAGTTCGACGATGCGGGCGAGCGACGCCTCGATATGGTTCATATCGCCCTCGCCGGAGGTGGTGGCGAAGCCGACATGCGTGATCAGGTCTTGGGTCATGACAGGTCTCTCGGCTTGGGGTCAGAGGGAGGCGACAGCGGCCGGCTGCGACCCGAGGGCGTCGATGCGCCGGCCGGTATCGACAGCGAACAGGTGGACGTCGGCCGGATCGATCCGGATGCCGACGGCATCGCCGGTCTGGACGGTGGCGGCATCACTCAAGGCGACCGCGAAGGAGAGGCCGTCGAAATCGGTGTGGACGACACGGCCGGCGCCAAGTTCCTCGATGAAGTCGATGGTCGCGGGGATCGAGCCCGGCGTGCCGGCGGAAACGAGGCGGGCGGCCTCGGCGCGGACGCCAAGCACGACCTTGTGGCCGACGAGACGCGCCTCGACGGCGCCGGGAAGCGGGATACGGCGCTGGTCGTCATAGACGAACACGCCATGCCGGTCGATCTCGCCCTCCATCAGGTTCATCGACGGCGAGCCGACGAAATTGGCGACGAAGCGGGTGGCCGGGCGATTGTAGACCTCGGCCGGCGTGCCGACCTGCTCGATGCGGCCGCCATTCATCACGACGAGCCGGTCGCCCAGCGTCATCGCCTCGGTCTGATCATGCGTGACGAAGACCGAGGTGGCGCCGAGGCGGCGATGCAGGCGGCGGATCTCGGCGCGCATGGCGACGCGCAGCTTGGCGTCGAGGTTGGAGAGCGGCTCGTCGAACAGGAACACCTTCGGCTCGCGCACGATGGCGCGACCCATGGCAACGCGCTGGCGCTGGCCGCCGGAAAGCGCGGCCGGCCGGCGATCGAGGAAGGCTTCCAGACCGACGATCTTGGCCGTCGCGGCGACACGCTTCATCCGCTCGGCCTTCGGAACGCCGGCGACCTTCAGCGCATAGCCGATGTTCTCGGCCACCGTCATGTGCGGATAGAGCGCATAGTTCTGGAACACCATGGCGCAGCCGCGTTCGCGCGGCTCCATGCGGTTCACCAGCTTGCCGTCGATCCAGATCTCGCCGCCGGAAATCTCTTCCAGCCCGGCGATCATGCGCAGCAGCGTGGACTTGCCGCAGCCCGACGGACCGAGGATGACGATGAACTCGCCGGCGGCGATCTCGAGGTCGACGCCGTGGACGACGGCGTTCTTCGAATAGGCTTTCCTGACGCCCCGGATGGCAATGGATGACATCGGTTTGGTCCTTTCCAATCACTTCTCGGTCGAGATCAGGCCGCGCACGAACCAGCGCTGCATCAGGATCACGACGATGAGCGGCGGAGCCATGATGATGAGCGTCCCCGCCATGGCGACGTTCCAGTCCGGCAAGCCGAATTCAGAGGGAATGAGGTGTTTCAGCTGGGTCACCGCGATGCCGAAATTCGGGTCGGTGGTGATCAGCAGCGGCCAGAGATACTGGTTCCACGACCAGACGAACATGATGGTGAAGAGCGCGATCATGTTCGGCTTCGACAGCGGCAGCAGGATGTCGGCGAAGAAGCGGACCGGGCCGGAGCCGTCCATCTTCGCCGCCTCGGCGAGCTCGTCCGGGATCGTCAGGTAGAACTGGCGATAGAGGAACGTGCCGGTCGCCGTCGCCACCAGCGGCAGGACGAGCCCCGGATAGGAGTTCAGCAGCCCCCATTGCAGGCTGATCCGCACGCCCGAGAGCCGCTCGATCACGAAGGTGAGGCCCGTCAAGTCGAGGATCGCCTGGAACGGCGCCAGCGCATTGGCGGCGACCGAATAGGTCGGGACGATGCGCACCTCGAGCGGCAGCATCAGCGTGACGAAGATCACCCAGAAGATCGCCGAACGGCCCGGGAAGCGGAAATAGACGATGGTGAAGGCGGCCATCGACGACAGCAGCACCTTGCCCGACGCCACCGCCGTCGCGAAGATCACCGAATTCAGCAGCTTGCGGCCGAGATCGGCGCGCTGCCAGGCGGTCTCGATGTTGGCGACGAAGTCGTGGCCGGGCGCAAGCGGCATCGGCACGATGTTGACGGTGCGGATGTCGTGCGTCGCCGCGATGATGACGATGGCGAACGGCAGCAGCGCGATCAGTAGACCGATCAGCAGCAGGACCTGGCACAGGGCGTCGAAAACGGGCGTGCGCTCGACCATGTCCATCTCCTCACTTGTAGTGGACGCGCCGCTCGATGAAGCGGAACTGGAAGATGGTGAGGGCGATGACGAGCAGCATCAGGATGATGGATTGCGCCGCCGCGCCGGAATAATCGAGGCCTTTGAAGCCGTCGAAGTAAATCTTGTAGACCATCAGCTCGGTGGCGCGCGCCGGCCCGCCCTGGGTCATGATGTCGACGATGCCGAATGAGTCCTGGAAGCTCTCGGTGATGTTGATCACGAGAA
>JAFKJZ010000221.1 GCA_017305815.1 Hyphomicrobiales bacterium | reverse complement strand
GCCGGGAACGGTGCGGACGCCGCTCTGGGAGCAGCGCGCGGCCAAGGACCCGAAGGTGCTGGAGACATTGCAGCGTTGGTATCCGCTCGGTCGCATCGTCGAGCCGGCCGAAGTGGCGCGAGTCATCGTCTTCCTGGCGTCGGACGCGGCCAGCGCCGTCACGGGCACGGTGCTGCCGGTCGATTGCGGCCTCTCCGCCGGCAACATCGTCATGTCGCGCGAACTGACACTCGAAGATTTCTGAGGGGGAGAGACATGGACAGACTGCGCGTCGGCGTCATCGGGCTCGGCTGGTTCGGCGAGATCCACTGCGAGACGATCATCGGTGTTCCCAATCTCGAACTGGCGGCGCTCTGCACGCGCCAGCCGGATCGCCTTGCTGCCATGGGCGCCAAGTTCGGCGTCGCCAAGACCTATGTCGACTACAACGACATGCTTGCCGATCCGAATATCGACGCCGTCTCGATCTGCACCATGTGGGACCAGCACGTCGGCCCTGCCGTAGCTGCGCTGAAGGCGGGAAAGCACGTCTTCCTGGAGAAGCCGATCGCCTCGACCGTCGAGGACGCGCGCACCATCGTTGAGGCGGCGAAGGGCGCGAAGGGCATCCTGTTTGTCGGTCACATCGTGCGCTTCAATCCGCGCTACCGCATGGCCAAACAGGCGATCGACGCCGGCAAGATCGGCAAGATCGTCGCGCTGTCGTCGCGGCGGAACATCCCCGCCGCCTGGACGCCGACCATCCTGAACAAGATCGGCCCGATCGTCGGAGACGCCATCCACGACACCGACGTCATGCTGTGGTTCACAGGCGAGAGGATCGTTTCCGCCTATGCGCAGACCATCTCGGTGCGCAACCTTAGGCATCCCGACATCGGCCAGACGATGTACCGCTTCGCGAGCGGGGCGACGGCGACGCTCGAGACGGTCTGGTGCATGCCGGAGAAGACGCCTTTCGACATAGACGAGCGCATGTCGATCATTGGCACCGAAGGCATCATCCACGTCCAGGATACCTTCCCGAACCTCGGCATCGTCTCCAGCGACAAGCTGCACAGCCCGGATACGACCTACTGGCCGGAGTTCAACGGCGTGCGCGGCGGCGCGCTGCGCGACGAGTTTTCCTATTTCGCCAATTGCGCGCTCGCCGGCCAGACGCCGGTCATGGGCGTGCCGGAGGATGCCGCCGCGGCGCTCGAAGCGACGCTGGCTGCCGAGGAATCCGCCCGCACGGGCAATGTCATCAGGATCGGATAGGGAGAGCGGCAAATGGCCAAGCAACGCGTACTCGTCGTCGGCCTCGGCAATATGGGCATGAGCCACGCGCTCGCCTATGCGAAGATCGACGGCTACGAACTGGTCGGGCTCTGCACGCGCAACATCGACAAGGTCGAACTGCCGGCGGAGCTGCAGGGCGTGCCCAAGTTCAACAATTTCGAACAGGCGCTGGCCGAGCTGAAGCCGGATGTCGTCTCGATCAATACCATGCCGGACACCCATGCCGATTTCGCCATCAAGGCGATGGAAGCGGGCGCGCATGTCTTCGTCGAGAAGCCGATGGCAATCTCGGCCGAGGACGCCGAGCGCGTCGTCGAAGTCGCCAAGCGGACCAAACGCAAGCTCGTCATCGGCTACATCCTGCGTCAGCATCCGAGCTGGGTGAAGTTCATCGAGATCGCGCGCGAGCTCGGCACGCCGCTTGTCTTCCGCATGAACCTGAACCAGCAGTCGAACGGCGAGACCTGGGAATGGCACAAGCGGCTGATGCAGAGCTTCCCGCCGATCGTCGATTGCGGCGTCCACTATGTCGACGTCATGTGCCAGATGACCTCGGCCAAGCCGGTTCGCGTCCACGCCATCGGCGCGCGCCTGACGGACGAGGTGCCGATCAACAATTACGGCCAGTTGCAGGTGATGTTCGAGGATGGCTCGGTCGGCTGGTACGAGGCCGGCTGGGGGCCGATGGTATCGGAGCAGGCCTTCTTCGTGAAGGATGTGTTCGGCCCGAAGGGTTCGGCTTCGATCGTCATGGCGGAGAACAACTCGGGCGTGAAGTCGGACGACATCAACGCCCATACCAAGACCAGCCAGATCCTTCGCCACTATGCCGATATGAGCCGGCCGGACGAACGCATCGACGTTTCGGACGAGCCTGACCACAATGCCCTGTGCGAGCGGGAGCAACTCTACCTGCTCAAGGCGATCGAGGAGGATCTCGACCGATCCAGACGCAGCAGGTCGTGGCCCTTTAGCTTCCGCCTGTCGCCAGAAAGGTAGTCGGCGGAAATTCAGCGCCGGGCCGGAAGCGGTCCGGCGCCTTTTTTCTATTCGTTTGCCTCTCCTTTGAGCGCATCTACACTCCGGCCCAACCTTGAGTGACCTCGATCACATACCAAATCGGCGGGTCGTTATATGGCTTGAGGGCAGGTCGACAATTTTCTAAACTGAATCATACTTTGGTCAGAATCGCGGATTATAGAACTCATCATGTCGATGGTGATTCATCTTTTTGTTTCGAGGCCGACCGGAAAAATGTGCGATTTTCCCGGAGCGGCTTCTTGGCGAACTGAATACCGCGCAGTTCTTCCTCTCCGGGTCCAGATCATCGTTTGCGGTTGATGCCTCTTGTGTGGCTCTCGCGGCCGGAGTTTTTGATGTCTGTTTCGTTTAGCCTTCCGATTTCTTCCCGATACGCGTCAGGCGCGCAGCGCACGTCTGTGCGCGCTCGCGGGGCGCGGCGGCCCGGGCTGGTCCAACGCGGGGCTCGGCACTGATGGACGAATTGATCCTCGAGCGCCCGTCGCGCTGGCGTGAACCTCTCGAAGAAGGCGACGTCTTTCAGCAGTTCGGCGCCTTGCCCTGGCGGCGCAACAAGCATGGCGAGATCCGCGTGCTGCTTGTCACGTCGAGGGAACGCGGACGCTGGCTGTTCCCGAAGGGCTGGCTGGCGCCGGGGCGTTCGGCGCCCGACAGCGCCGCGACCGAAGCGTTCGAGGAAGCGGGAGTCGTGGGTGACATTCACCGCGAGGCGCTCGGGTCCTACAGCTATGCGAAGATCCTGAACGACCAGTCCTCGGTCGATTGCATTGTCACGATGTTTCCGCTGCGGGTGCGTGGAACTCTGCTGGAGTGGCGCGAGCGTTGCGAACGCAAGCGTCGCTGGTGTCATCTCTCCGAAGCCGTCGAGATCGTCTCCGACGAGGGGCTGGGGCGGCTGTTGCGCGAGATCCAGGCGGATGATCGCCTGAAGGCGCTCTGCGGGCGCTAGCTCCCTCGACATCACAGGCTCGCGCTGCTCGCGGCGGCGCGGGTTCGCCTGAGGCTGGCAGGATCACAATCGGTTGTCCGGCGGGAAGCGCTGTTGCCGCGCCTGCGTGCCGAGCACGCTCCAGAGGGCTTCGTGCCCCGCCGCTGGCCCGCTGCACGGCTCGGTTTCGTCCGGCTCGGGCAGGGGTGGCGACACGCCCTGGGTGGTCACGTTTCGGCGAGACGGCCGGAGCGGCGGGACGGCTCCTTGCCGCCCGCGTGGCCACGCCAAACTCCGATCCTGTGCTAGACTGGCGCCGCGACCGCGAGGCGCCTGCCGCGGTCGAGCGGAGATCGATCCATGGTCGATGTGCTTCGTACCCACCGGCAGCTTGACCGGCATGTATCGGCTCGAGCCAGCCTGCCGTCGCAGCAGATCTTCCAGCGTGACTGGAAGATCTATCGGAAGTTCATCGACAACAACTACCTGTTCCATCGCGAGGCCTATGCCTGCCTGCGCAGCGTCCTGTCCCGGGAGATGAGCGGGAAGTCGTTCTCCTTTCTTGACATTGCCTGCGGCGATGCGGGCGCCAGCATCGACGCGCTGCGCGGGGCCGGCATCGTGCACTATGAGGGCATCGACCTCTCTCGCGCCGCGCTGGATATCGCGGATGCCAACCTGTTGGCGCTCGGTTGCCCGTTCGTGCTGAAGGAGGGCGACTTCGCCGAAGTGTTGTCGCAGCGCGAGGAGCCGGTAGATTTCGTCTGGATCGGCCTTTCGCTTCATCATCTGCGCACACCGGAGAAGCGCTCCGTCATGCGCGCCGTTCGGTCCATCATCGGCGAGAATGGGCGCTTCCTGATCTATGAGAATACCAGCCCGGACGGCGAGAACCGGGAGGGCTGGCTGGAGCGGTGGCAGGCGCAGCGTCCGTTCTGGACTGCTTTCGATGCCGCCGAATGGGACGTGACCTGGAACCACGTTTCGGCCGCCGATTTCCCGGAAACGGTATCGGGGTGGCGAAGCCTGGCGGAGGAGGCCGGCTTCAAACGGGCGCGAGAATTGTTCGTCGCGCCGAGCGACCTGTTCCGCCTCTACTCGTTCGAGTGATGCCGCTCAGCCGGCACGGGGCAGCGCAACCGGCCCGAAGATCAGGGGGGACGGGGCGGCGGGCCGCATCCGCGCCATGCGCTGCGTCTTCCATTCGAGCGCATAGAGCCCCCAGAGCAGGCCGTAGATCAGGAAGACGTGCCGCCAGTGATCGTTGTCGATCACGTTGTGGATCATCAGATGGCCGAGATAGACGGCGTAGACGCTCTGCACGAACGGTGTCCAGGGGCGGTTCCTGAAGACCAGCGGCGTGGCGATCACCAGCGTCCAGATGACGAGGACGATGTAGGAGAAGCCGCCGAGCCAGCCATAGGCGGTGAAGCCCTTCAGCCACATGTTGTGCTCGTCCTCGCCCATCATCTTGCCGAACTCGAACGGGCCGAGTCCGAACGGAAGCTCCTGCACCATGAAGAAGCCGATGATGTGCCGCTCGAACCGGCCGAGGCGGCCGCCGTCATATTCCTGCACCAGCTTGAAGCGTTGGGCGAAGAGATCCTGCACGACGGGAATGGACAGGAGCAGCGCCAGCAGCAACGCCGTGATCAGGAGGCCACCGAGGATATAGGCGAGCATCCGTAGCCGGTGGCTCTGGCGCGGCTCGGTCAGGAAAGCGAGCAGCGTCACCAGCAGGAGCGCGAAGATGGCGAGGCCCCAGGCGGCGCGCGAGAAGGACAGGAAGATGCCGGCCAGCAGGACCAGTATGCCGGCCATGCGCCAGAACGAACGGCTGAGGCGGTCCGTCAACACCGCTCGGGTCAGCACCACCAGCGGCAACACCAGAAATGGGCCGAAGACGTTCGGATCCTTGAATGTGCCCTTGGCGCGGTCATAAAGGGTGAAGAGGCTCGCATAGGGCATCTTGCCGAAATAGGCGAGGATGCCGATCAGCGCGCAGATCACGGCGGCGGCAATGTAGCTACGCTCGATCACCTTGAGCCGACGCTCGGTATCGACCTGGATGACGGCGGCGAAGAAGATCGACGAGATTATGAGGAAACCCGTCGTCGCCATGTAGACGACCGGCTTCTGGAAAGCCTGCAACTGCGTGAAGGAAAGCAGGCCGCCGGCCATGTAGGCCAGCATCAGCGCGATCATTGGCAGCATGGGCCGGCTCAGCTTCAGGCCGACGAAGGC
>JAFKJZ010000220.1 GCA_017305815.1 Hyphomicrobiales bacterium | reverse complement strand
GAGCCGACGCAGAGCAGCACGGTGATCAGCACGAAGCCGATCGACACTTCGTAGGACACCATCTGCGCCGCGGCGCGCAGCGACGACAGGAACGGATACTTCGAGTTCGAAGCCCAGCCGCCCATGATCACGCCATAGACGCCGAGCGACGAGATCGCCAGCAGGTAGAGGATGCCGACATTGATGTTGGCGACCACCCAGCCCGCGTTGAACGGGATCACCGCCCAGCCGGCGAGCGCCAGCGTCACGGTGACGAGCGGCGCCAGCAGGAAGATGCCCTTGTTGGCGCCCGACGGAATGACGGGTTCCTTCAGGACGAACTTCAGAAGGTCGGCGAAGGACTGGATGAAGGCGATCGAGACCAGCAGCAGGACGAGCAGCAACAGGCTCTGGCCGATGATGATCGCGCCGGGGATGAGGTAGTTATCGACGAAGCCGTTCATTCCCGCCTCACTCCGCAGCAGCGGCAAGCTGGCCGGCCGCGAGCGCCGAGCATTCCGCCATGATGGCAGACGCGCGAGCGATCGGGTTGGTCAGGTAGAAATCAGAGATCGGATTGGCGAAGGCCGCCCAGCCGAGCGAACCGCCGGCCGAAGCGAGCGCCGCCACGTCGGCGAAGTCGCCGGCGCGGACCGTGTCGATCGCCGCCAGGTGCGGATGCGCCGCATAGAGCGCCTTGCGCAGCTCGCCGAGCGAGTCGAACGGCAGCCGGTGGCCGAGCACGTCGGAGAGGGCGCGAAGGATCGCCCAGTCCTCGCGCGCGTCGCCGGGCGGGAAACCGGCCCGGTTGGCGATCTGCACGCGGCCTTCGGTGTTGACGAAGGTGCCGGACTTCTCGGTGTAGGCGGCGGCCGGCAGGATGACGTCGGCGCGGTGAGCGCCCGCGTCGCCATGGGTGCCGATATAGACGACGAAGGCAGAGCCGAGCGCGGAGGTGTCGATCTCGTCGGCGCCGAGCAGGAAGAGTACGTCGAGCGCGCCCTGCCCTGCGGCAGCGACCATGCCGGCGACGTCCAGCCCGCCTTCCGCCGGCACGAAGCCGACGTCGAGCGCGCCGACGCGCGAAGCGGCGGTGTGCAGGATGCCGAGGCCGTTCCAGCCCTCGTCACGGCCGGGAGCCGTGGCGATGGCGGCAGCCGTCGCCAGAACCGCCTTGCCGTCGTCACGGGCAAGAGCGCCCTGCCCGACGATGACGATCGGGCGCTTCGCGGCGGCAAGCGCCTCGCCGAACGAGCCCTTGCCGGCGGCGATCTCGGCCAGCGTCTCGGGGCCGGCGCCGAGGTAATCGTGCGGGTAGGTCAGGTCGACGTGCTCGCCGACGACGCCGATGCGCACATTGCCGGCGCGCCAGCGCTTGCGGATGCGGGCGTTGAGGACCGACGCTTCCTTGCGAGGATTGGCGCCGACGATCAGGATCACGTCGGCCTGCTCGATGCCGGCGATGGTCGGGTTGAACACGTAGCTCGCGCGGCCGAACGCCGGATCGAGCTTCGCGCCGTCCTGGCGGGCGTCGAGATTGGCCGAACCGAGCGAGCCGATCAGCGCCTTCAGGGCGTAGAGTTCTTCGACGGCAGCCAGATCACCGGCGATGGCGCCGATCTTCGAAGCCGAGGTCGCGTTCACGCGGTCGGCGATCGCGGCGAAAGCCTCGGCCCAGCTGGCCGGCTTCAGGCGACCGTCGACGCGCAGATACGGGCGGTCGAGGCGCTGCGTGCGCAGGCCATCCCAGATGAAGCGCGTCTTGTCCGAGATCCATTCCTCGTTGACCGCCTCGTTGAGACGGGGCAGCACGCGCATGACCTCACGGCCGCGCGTGTCGACGCGGATGTTCGAGCCGACGGCGTCCATGACGTCGATCGACTCGGTCTTGGCCAGTTCCCACGGACGCGCCGTGAAGGCGAAGGGACGCGAGGTCAGCGCGCCGACCGGGCAGAGGTCGATGACGTTGCCCTGCAGCTCCGAGGAGAGCGCCTTCTCGAGATAGGTGGTGATCTCGGCGTCCTCGCCGCGGCCGATCAGGCCGAGCTCGGAAATGCCGGCGACTTCCGTGGTGAAGCGGACGCAGCGCGTGCAATGGATGCAGCGGTTCATCACCGTCTTCACGAGCGGGCCGATATACTTGTCTTCGACGGCGCGCTTGTTCTCGGAGAAGCGGTTCTTGTCCACGCCATACGCCATGGCCTGGTCCTGCAGATCGCACTCGCCGCCCTGATCGCAGATCGGGCAATCGAGCGGATGGTTGATCAGCAGGAACTCCATCACGCCTTCGCGTGCCTTCTTCACCATCGGCGACTTGGTGAGCATGACCGGCGGCTCACCGTTCGGGCCCGGACGCAGGTCGCGCACGTTCATGGCGCAGGAAGCGGTCGGCTTCGGCGGACCGCCCTTCACCTCGACGAGGCACATGCGGCAATTGCCGGCGATCGACAGACGCTCGTGGAAACAGAAGCGCGGCACCTCGGCGCCCGCGGCTTCCGCCGCCTGCAGCAGCGTGTAGTCCGGCGGAACGTCGACTTCGATGCCGTCAACGATGATCTTGGCCATGGTTTACTCCGCCGCTTCCATCATCTGCCGTTCGACCGGCCGGGGGTTGCGGGAATAGAGGTCGATGCGCTCCTCGATCTCATGCCGGAAATGCCGGATCAGGCCCTGGATGGGCCATGCGGCGGCATCGCCGAGCGCGCAGATCGTGTGGCCTTCGACCTGGGTCGTGACCTGCAGGAGCATGTCGATTTCACGCTTCTCGGCTTCGCCGCGCGCCATGCGGTCGATCACGCGCCACATCCAGCCGGTGCCTTCGCGGCACGGCGTGCACTGGCCGCAGCTCTCATGCTTGAAGAAGTAGGCGATGCGGGCGATGGCGCGGATGACGTCGGTCGACTTGTCCATGACGAGCACGCCGGCGGTGCCGAAGCTCGACTTCACGGCGCGCGTGCCGTCGAAGTCCATGATCAGGTCTTCGCACTGCTCGGCCGGGATGATCGGGCAGGAAGCGCCGCCCGGAATGATCGCCTTCAGATTGTCCCAGCCGCCGCGGACGCCGCCGCCGTGCTTCTCGATCAGCTCCTTGAACGGAATGCCCATCGCCTCTTCGACGATGCAGGGCGTGTTCACGTGGCCGGAGATACCGAACAGCTTGGTGCCGACATTATTCGGACGACCGATCGACGAGAACCAGGCCGGGCCGCGACGCAGGATCGTCGGGGCGACCGCGATGCTCTCGACGTTGTTGACCGTCGTCGGGCAACCATAGAGGCCGACGTTGGCCGGGAACGGCGGCTTCAGGCGCGGCTGGCCCTTCTTGCCCTCGAGGCTCTCGAGCAGGGCGGTCTCTTCGCCGCAGATATAGGCGCCGGCGCCGTGGGCGACGAAGATGTCCATGTCCCAGCCATGGACGTTGTTCTTGCGAACTCGCCGCGGACATAGATGTAGGCCGCATGGGCGCCCATCGCGAAGCCGGCGATCAGCGCGCCTTCGACGAGGTGGTGCGGGTCGTGGCGCAGGATCTCGCGATCCTTGCAGGTGCCCGGCTCCGACTCGTCGGCGTTGATGACGAGGTAGTGCGGCCGACCGTCGTTCTGCTTGGGCATGAACGACCACTTCAGGCCAGTCGGGAAACCGGCGCCGCCACGGCCACGAAGGCCGGAGGCCTTCATCTGGTCGATGATCCAGTCGCGTCCGGCCTCGAGGATGGTCTTGGTGCCATCCCAGGAGCCGCGCTTCAGCGCGCCCTGCAGGCCCCAGTCGTGATGACCGTAGATATTCGTGAAGATGCGGTCTTTGTCCGAAAGCATCGTCCGCTCCTCTACTCTTTCTTGGCCGCGTCCGGACGGACGGCGGGGTCCGAAGCCGGCACGGTCTGCTTGACCTGGGTGGGAACCTTGTCCTTGTCGGCCTCGCCCTGCGCCTTGACGGCGGGGGCGGCGGGCGGCTCGGCAGGCGCGGGGTTGGCGGCGGCGCGTGCAGCCTCGGCGGCCGCGGCCTCGCGGGCGGCGATCGCCTCGCGCGCGGCGGCCAGACCGGCGCCCTGCCCGACCATGGAGCCATCATAGAGCTCGGGGGTCGTCAGCGCCCGGAAGCCGCCGACCGGCGCCGAATGATGGCGTTCGATCTGCGGGCCCGGCTTGATCGGCCGGCCGGCCTGGATGTCGTCGATCAGCTTGTCCAGCGTCTCGACCGTCAGA
>JAFKJZ010000219.1 GCA_017305815.1 Hyphomicrobiales bacterium | reverse complement strand
GTCGCGTGAGGAAACCGCGACAGGAAAACGCTCTACCATCCGGACAAAGAAAAACCGGCGCCGAGAGGCGCCGGTTTGGAACGGTCACGGCAGACTGAGAGGCGGGACTACTTGCACTGTGCGTTGATCGTGCCGGCGACGGCCACGGCGCTGCCGAGGCCCGGGCTCGAAAGCACCATGCGCACCGACGAACCCTCGACCAGCGTCGCATAGCCCGACGGCATGCCGACCTCGCCCTTGGTGCCGTTCGAGCGGGTATATTCCAGCACGACGGAAGCCTTGGCCGGGACGCCCGCCACCGAGACGCGCCAGACGCGATCCTGGCTGCCCTCGGCGATCGTCTTGGCGCCGGCGCCCTTGAGCTCCCAGCGCGACTGCTTGCAGGAAGCGTCTCGAACCTTGGCGGAAGCCTCGGCCGGGGCGGCCGCCTTCGACTTGGCCACGCTCTCGCCGGCGGAGAAGGCCGCGACGACCGAAACGGCGGCCAGAGCCAGCGGAAGTGCGAAGCGGTTCATGCTGTGTCCTCGTCGAAATGATGGGGCATAGCTACCAAGCCGAAAGCGCGGGCGGCAAGCCCGCGCGGCGGCGCGACGGCGATTTATGCCAGGTGTGGCAGGCGGATCGCGTGGCAGGCGGATCGCGCGGCCGTCGCCTCAGCGCGGCGGCGGCGGCATTTCCTGGTAGCCGCCATAATTCGACGCGGCCTCGTAGGGCGCCTGCGCCGGCGTGGGCTTGGCCGGGGCGACGGAGGCCGTCGGGGTCTGGTCGACGAACTCGACGTCGACGCCGACCTTGACCAGCTTCACCAGTTCCTGCGCGTCCCAGTTGGTGAGGCGCAGGCAGCCATGGCTGTTGGTCTTGTCGATCTTGCTCGGCTCGGGCGAGCCGTGGATGCCATAGGTCGGCTTGTCGAGGCCGATCCAGACGGTGCCGACCGGATTGTTGGGACCGGAGGCGAGCTTCAGCGGCTTGTCGTTGTTGCCTTGCTGGAAATTGACCTTCGGCCGGTACCAGTATTCCGGGTTCTCGGCCACCGCCTTGACGGCGTGGATGCCCGACGGCGACGGCAGGTCGGCGCTGCCGATCGTCGCTGGGTAGGCGACGACGACATCCCAGTTCTCGTTGTAGCCGAGCAATTGCCGCGTGCTGGCATCGGCGACCAGATGCGCCACCTTGGCCCTGGCGTTGGAACCGACATCGGTGACGGTGATGATCGTGCCGGCCTGGCTGAAATCGGCATCCGGATTGAGGTTGCGCAGGAAATTCTCGTCCATGTGGAACTTCTCGGCCAGCAGCTCGGCCGGGTCGCGATAGGCAAGCTTCGGCAGCGCGGCCATCTCGGCATAGTCCTTCGGCATCACCGGCACGAACGGCCCGGCGACGTCCTTGTCGCTGATCGTGTAGTCCATCAGCACCGGCCGCTCCGACGCCGCCTGCAGGATGTCCCAGATATCGGGGCCGAGGCGGCCGCTGGCCGGCAGGCTGTGCATGCTCTGCAGCGCCGAAATCGCCTTGTTCAGATTGCCGCCCGAGCGGCCGTCGATCGCGCCCGGCGAGACATGCACGCGGTCGAGCAGGACCTGCAGCTTGACCACCTGCGGATCGGGCTTGTCGCTCTTCGCCAGATTGCCGGAAAGCGGCGCCTCGTTGGCGAGCGCGATGAACTCGGCCGAAAGCGGCGCGGTCGGCTTGCGGCGGACGGCAACCGGCGCGGCGGCCGGCGCCGCGGGCTCGACATAGCGCTGCGGCTCGGCCGGCGCGTAGCGCGGCTCGGCATAGGCGGGTTCGGCATAGGCCGGTTCGGAATAGTACCGCTCCGGCTGCGGCGCCTCCGGGTAGGGCTCACGCCATTCTTCCGCGCGAAGCGCGACGGCGCCGAACATCAGAAAGGAGGGAACAAGCGCCACTCGGACACAGGCGACGAACAAGGCGGGCTCTCCATGCCGGGAACGCGGCAAATTGCACGGTCATCGACAGCAATTTGCGCAAGTAGGGTTAAAAATTCTTAACCGGGACGCGGCAATCCTTGCGCATCCTTCCCTCCGTACCGCCGGTTCGCCGCCATGATGGACTATACGAGAAGACAAAGGGCGCTCGCCTATCTGCTTGCCGGCGTCGCCGGCTATGTCGACGCCATGGGTTTCCGCCATCTCGGCGGCGTGTTCGTGTCGTTCATGAGCGGCAACACGACCCGGCTCGGCGTCGACATCGGCTCGGGCGACTGGATGAAGGCGGCGCAGATCGCCTGCATCATCGTGCTGTTCGTCATCGGCGCCGCGCTCGGCTCGCTGGTCGGCCTCGACGGCAAGCGCGAGCGGCGCGCCGCGATACTCTGGACGGAGGCTGCGCTGCTGGCGGTCGCCGCCGTCTCCGACAATTTCCCCTTCGCCATCATCGGCAGCATCGCCATGGCGCTCGCCATGGGGGTCGAGAACGCCGTGTTCCAGCGCAATGGCAGCCCCGGCATCGGCCTGACCTATGTCACCGGCGCATTGGTCAAGGTAGGCCAGCGGCTGGCAATGGCGCTGCAGGGCGGCGACCGATGGGGCTGGGTGTCGAGCCTCTGGCTCTGGGGCTCGCTGTGCTTCGGCGCGGTGCTCGGCGCCTTCACCTATGGCCAGATCGGCCTGACCGGCCTCTGGGCAGCGTGCGTGGTGGTGGCGACGCTGGCCGTCGTCGCGCGCTAGGGTCCGGACTCCATCGGCAACGCGGCATGATTCGGCCCCATTTCCACGTCAAAGCGCCCTCGGATGCGGCTGACGCAGCGCCCGCCTGGCCCGGCGCGCGCCTTACGGCAACGTAAGGTCGCAGTTTCCGATAGCGTCAAAGCTATTTGTGCACTGCAACATTGCATTTGCCGTCCATGTTGCTCTGCATTCAGTGCAATGCTGGCATGAGTTTTTTCGCACTGCTCATTCCCGGCCGGTCCGACTAAATTCCAATCATCAAGACGGCGACAGAGCAATCCGGCGCTAAGATGACGAAGATGAAGCGGCTGGCAGGAAAGGAACAGATGATGGCAATGAACCTCATGAACTCCTACAAGACCTGGCTCAAGTATCGCGAGACCCGCAGCGAACTGTCGCGCCTCGACAGCCGCGAGCTCGCTGATCTGGGCATCAGCCGCCACGACATCAAGGCGATCGCCAAGCAGGCCGCCGGTTACTGAGAATTTCACGGTTCGTCTGGGAACAAACCTCCTCCCTTGTTCCCTGCGATTAGGTGCCCACAAACCTCCTCCCTTGTGTGGCACCGTCAACTAGAGCGCCCGT
>JAFKJZ010000218.1 GCA_017305815.1 Hyphomicrobiales bacterium | reverse complement strand
GTGGACGACACTTTGTAGTGACTACCGTGGCTGGGTGCGGTGCAGTTGATATCGAGCTCGCGGCATACCTTCTCGATATCAGCAATGGTCCAATCGGCCTTTGGGTTCCCCCGCATCTTGTCAAGCGTCTTGCTCGATCGAGGCTGAACGGCGGCTATGACAGCGGAGGGGTCTCGGGCGGCAAGGGCGGCGGATTCTATATCGGCAGGGGCTGTCTGCGCTGCGGCGGGAGTGGACTTCGCGGCAGTTTTCTCGGCATCCGGCAATCCTTTTCCCCCTTCGAAACACGCCGTGCGTGCATATTGCGACCAACTCTCCCAACGTCAAGCTGCATTTACGCAACAATCTCGCGAATTCAAGCTGCCGCCACAAGGTCGACGCCTATCGCGCGGACTTTTGCGAAGCCTCTCGCCACTATCAGCGCGGCTGGGACTTGGAC
The DNA here is from genome assembly GCA_017305815.1 of Hyphomicrobiales bacterium. Taxonomy (GTDB): domain Bacteria; phylum Pseudomonadota; class Alphaproteobacteria; order Rhizobiales; family Kaistiaceae; genus Kaistia; species Kaistia nematophila. Next base: position 3,734 of record JAFKJZ010000218.1, on the reverse strand, counting down.
TTGCTCTTCATCCTCGTTCCTGGCGCGATGATCGTCATCTGCATGTTTCGTCCGCCGCAAACCGAGCACCGCAACGAACGCCGGAACGGTGTATCAGCGCCGATGATCAGAAAATCTCGCCCGAACTTCTCGGCGACAGGGGCGAGGTCGAGCTCGATATAGCGCTGACAGCCGAGGCAGTGGATGCCAAGCCCGGTGCCATCATCGAGAAACTCGCCGACTGTCGCAATTCGTCCCATCGTCTTCGTCCTCGGCGGGAACATCCCCGGAACATTGTTCGGGACTCTGTTCGGGACTTTCGGCCCGATTCCGCCAATTTCCTGCCAATCGGTCCCGAACGATGCTTGTTTGTTCTCATTCGGAATGTCGTGCAACAGCACTATGAAGTCGGAAATACCGTAATAAAATCAATTATTTATGGCGGACGGGGTGGGATTCGAACCCACGGAGGGCTTGCACCCTCGGCGGTTTTCAAGACCGCTGCCTTAAACCACTCGGCCACCCGTCCGGGCCGGGGATCAATGCGGAACCCGGCCGCCGATTGCAAGCGGAACCTGCCATCGAGATGTGGATGATGCCCGGCGCGCCGCGGCCTGGAGAGAATTGCTTAACCTTCTTGCGCGCGCCGCTGCCGCACCCCGCAATTGACGCAATTTGGCCACGGTTGATTAACCAGCCGGAAAGGCGAAACCGGCTGAATGCGCTCGTATGTCTTGACTGGAATCTCGTGCTCGCGCGCGCCGGTCTGGACCCGAAAGGCGTCGGCAACGGTCGGTCCAATCGACAAGGACCACAGTTGCTGCTATCGGATAGGTGAGATGGGGATTTCCAAGAAATACATTCTGGGTCTTTTGGGCCCGGATGCACCGCAGGGCAGGGTGATGCTGAAGGCTGCGACCGCCGTCGCCGCTGCCGCTCTCCTGGCTTCCTGCGCCACGGCCCCCTCCAAACCGACCAAGCGCAGCAAGGAATACTTCTCCGAGAAGGAATATGGCGTCAAAGCCAGCCCGCGCGTGGTCGAATACGGCCAGCCCGTGCCGCAGGGCGGCGGGCGCTACATGGTCGGCAAGGCCTATACGGTGAAGGGCCGCGTCTACAAGCCGTTCGAGAACAAGCGCTACACCGCCGTCGGCTACGCCTCCTGGTACGGCTCCGCCTTCCATGGGCGCTATACCGCGAATGGCGAGGTCTATGACATGGACGGCTTCTCCGCCGCTCATCCGACCATGCCGCTGCCAAGCTACGCGCGCGTCACCAATCTGCGCAACGGCCGCTCGATCACCGTTCGCGTCAACGATCGCGGCCCCTATGCCAGCGACCGCGTGATGGACCTGTCGTCTCGCACGGCCGAAGTGCTCGACATGAAGCATCACGGCACCGCCAAGGTGAAGGTCGAATATATCGGCCCGGCCCGCATGGAAGGCCACGACCAGGCCATGCTGCTGGCGTCCTATCGCGGCCCAGGCAGCAGCGTTTCCGGCGACACCATGCTGGCGATGGCGCCCAAGCCGGCGCTGCGCGCGCCGAGCGCCGATCCGACCATCGTCATGGCGGCGCTGGCGCCTATCCCGCGCGCCCGTCCCGATTACTATGGCGGCACGGCCTTCGATCCGGCCGTCGCCTATTACGAGGCCCAGCCCGCGCCCCGCGTCGTCGCGGAAGCTGCGCCGGCTCCGGTCCCGGCCGGCAGCAATTACGGCGAGCGCAGCCTCGGCACCTATACGGTCAGCAGCCCGGTCGGCTATTCGGATGCCGAGCCGGTTCCGGCGTCGTGGTCGTCGGATGATTATGCGCCGCCGGTCCCGCGTTCGGCCCGTTCCTCCTATGCGGCCGATGCAACAGTCTCGCCGGCGCAGTTGGCGGCTGCCGAGATGGCGTCCGGCGCACGAAGCCAGGACAAGCTTCAGGCAGCACTCGATGCGGCCGTGCAGCGCGCCGCTGCGGATCGCGGCGCCGATGCGCCGGTGATCCAGCTCGGCGTCTTCTCGAACACGTCCAACGCCGAGGCCTTGGCCGGTCGTTTCGCCGATCTCGGCCGCGTCACGGCGACCAGCATCTCGGTCGGTGGCAAGACGATGCAATCGGTTCGCCTCGTCGTCGCCGATCGCACCTTGAATGGCGAGGAAGCCGTCCGCTCGGTACGGTCGGCGGGTCTTCCCGGCGCCTACCTGGTCACCCGCTGACCAGGTTCGGCATTGATCGCGAGGCGTCGGGCCTGTTAACCAGAAGAGGGCGGCCGCCGGCCGCCTTCCTTGTGGTTTTGGCGCCCGGCGTTTCGTGATGTCTCTTCACCGGCCCTCGCTGCGCTTTCTCCTCGTGCCGGCCATTCTGATGGCCCTGGTCGCGGTTCTTTTGCCGCGTACTGCGTTTGCCGCCCCGTATGAGGGCAAGGCGACGAGCGCGCTGCTTGTGGACGTCGATTCCGGCACCATCCTCTACAGCAAGGGGCCGGACGCGCCGTTCCAGCCGGCCGCCATGGCGAAGATGATGACGATGGCCGTGGTGTTTGACGCCATCCACGCCGGCAAGATCCATCTCGAGGATAGCTTTCCCGTCAGCGAATACGCCTGGCGGACCGGTGGCGCGCCATCGGGCAGCGCCACCATGTTCGCCAAGCTGAATTCGTCGATCGCGGTCTCCGACCTGCTGCGCGGCGCGATCGTGCAGGCGGGCAATGACGCCTGCATCATCCTGGCGGAGGGGATCGCCGGCTCGGAAGGCAGTTTCGTCGACATGATGAACCGCAAGGCCAAGGAAATCGGCCTGACCGGTTCGCAATTCCTATCCGGACCTCTACAAGATCTATTCCGAGCCCGATTTCACCTGGAACAAGATCTACCAGCGCAACCGCAATCCGCTGCTCGCTGCCGGCCTCGGCGCAGATGGCCTGTCGACCGGCTTCACCAAGGAATCGGGCTATGGCCTGACGGCGTCGGCGGTTCGCGACGGCCATCGCATGATCGTCGTCGTCAGCGGGCTGGCCTCCGACAAGGAGCGGGCAGAGGAGGCGCGCAAGCTGCTCGACTGGGGCAATACCGCCTTCGAGCGACTGCGCTTCTTCGACCGCGGCGACGCGGTCGGCGATGCCCGGGTCTATGGCGGCGCCACGGGCTCCGTCGGGCTCGCCACGCGCGAGCCGCTCGACATTCTGTTGATGCGTGGCAACCGCGACCGCATTCGCGCCCGGATCGTCTATACGGGCCCCTTGCTTGCGCCCGTCCAGCAGGGCACAGAGGTCGGCGTTGTCCGGGTCTGGGTCGGCGACGCCCAGATCCTCGAGAAGCCCCTGTACACGACCGCCGCGGTCGCCAAGGGGTCGATGGATCAGCGCGCCCTCGATGCCGTCCAGCAACTGCTGATCGGGTGGCTGCCACAATGGAAGTTATGACGCGGGAAGTTATGACGCGCTTGCCGGGTCGGTTCATCACATTCGAGGGCGGGGAGGGGTCGGGAAAATCCACCCAGATCCGTCGCCTGGCCGAGCGCCTGCGCGATACGGGGCATTCGGTCGTGCTGACGCGCGAGCCGGGCGGCACCGAGCTCGCCGAGCAGATCCGCGCCTTCATCCTGTCCGGCGCGGCCGAGCCGCTCGGACCCGAGGCCGAGACGATGCTGTTCGCCGCGGCGCGGGCCGATCATGTCGACCGGCTGATCCGTCCCGCGCTCGAACGCGGCGACTGGGTGCTGTGCGACCGCTTCATCGATTCGACCCGCGCCTATCAGGGCTCCGACGG
>JAFKJZ010000217.1 GCA_017305815.1 Hyphomicrobiales bacterium | reverse complement strand
GCCGGGATTTCCTTCAGCGCCTGGATCACGGCCTTGGTGAAGAAGCTCATGAAGCCGAGCTTCACGCCGTGCTTCTTCTCGAACAGATCCTTGTACTGGCTGCGCAGCGCCATCACGGCGCCCATGTCGACCTCGTTGAAGGTGGTCAGCATGGCGGCGGTATTCTGCGCGTCCTTCAGGCGGCGCGCGATGGTCTGGCGCAGCTTGGTCATGCGGACGCGCTCTTCGCGGGCGGCATCGGCGGCCGGCGACGGGGCGCGGACCTGGACCGGAGCGGCCGGAGCCGGCGCGGTGGCGCCGCCGGCGATCGCGCCGAGCAGGTCGCCCTTGGTGACGCGGCCATCCTTGCCCGAACCGGCGACGGCGGAAACGTCGACGCCGCTCTCGGCCGCGAGCTTGGCGACAGCCGGGCCGTTGGCGTCGGCAGCGACCGACTTGGCCGGAGCCGCGGCAGCGGCGGGCGCCGGCGCGGGGGCCGCGGCCTTCGGAGCCTCGGCCTTGGCCGGCGCGGCGACGGCACCAGCGCCCGCGGCGATCGTGCCGAGCAGCGCGCCAACGCCGACCGTCTCGCCATCCTTGGCGGCCACGGCCTCGAGCACGCCGGCGGCCGGCGCCGGAACCTCGATGGTGACCTTGTCGGTCTCGAGCTCGACCACCGGCTCATCGGCCGCGACAGCCTCGCCGACCTTCTTGAACCAGCGTCCAATCGTCGCCTCGGTCACGGACTCGCCCAGGGTCGGGACGCGGATTTCGGTTGCCATGGCTTGGTCTCTTACCGTTCGAACTTGGGTGGACGTTCTTGATGAATTGCGGTGCCGGCCGGCGCCCTGAGGGCGCCGGCCGGGATCTTTATCCGAGCGCGTCTTCGAGGAAGGCGTTCAGCTGGGCGAGATGCTTGGACATCAGGCCCGTCGCCGTCGCCGCCGAAGCCGGGCGGCCGGTGTAGCGGGCGCGGGTCGACTTGCCGCCGACCTGGCCGAGCACCCATTCGAGATACGGGTCGACATGCGACCAGGAGCCCATGTTCTTCGGCTCTTCCTGGCACCAGACGACCTCGGCGTTCTTGAAGCGCGACAGCTCCTGGACCAGCGCCTTGAGCGGGAACGGATAGAGCTGTTCGACGCGCAGCAGGTAGACGTCGTTGATGCCGCGCTTCTCGCGCTCCTCGTAGAGGTCGTAATAGACCTTGCCGGTGCAGAGCACGACGCGGCGCATGCGCTCGTCGGCCACCAGCTTGATCGGCTCGTCCTTGAGGAACTCGGCATCGTCCCACAGCAGGCGGTGGAACGACGAATCCGGGCCGAGCTGCGCCAGCGTCGACACGGCGCGCTTGTGGCGCAGCAGCGACTTCGGCGTCATCAGGATCAGCGGCTTGCGGATGTCGCGCTTCAGCTGCCGGCGCAGGATGTGGAAGTAGTTCGCCGGCGTCGTGACGTTGGCGACCTGCATGTTGTCTTCCGCGCACATCTGCAGGAAGCGCTCGAGACGGGCGGAGGAGTGCTCCGGACCCTGGCCCTCATAGCCATGCGGCAGCAGGCAGACGAGGCCCGACATGCGCAGCCACTTGCGCTCGCCCGACGAGATGAACTGGTCGAACACCACCTGGGCGCCGTTGGCGAAGTCGCCGAACTGGGCTTCCCAGAGGGTCAGCGCATTCGGCTCCGACAGCGAATAGCCGTACTCGAAGCCGAGCACCGCCTCTTCCGAGAGCATCGAGTTGATGACCTCGTAGCGCGCCTGGCCCTCGCGGAGATTGTTGAGCGGGATGAAGCGCTCCTCGTTCTCCTGGTCGTAGAGCACCGAATGGCGCTGCGAGAAGGTGCCGCGCTCGCAATCCTGGCCGGACAGGCGGATCGGATGGCCCTCATTGGCGAGCGTCGCGAAGGCGAGCGCCTCGGCGGTCGCCCAGTCGATGCCGTTGCCGCTCTCGATCGCCTTCTTGCGGTTGTCGAGGAAGCGCTGGACGGTGCGGTGGACGTGGAAGTCCGCCGGCACGTCGGTCAGCTTGGCGCCGAGCGCCTTCAGCGTGTCCATCTCGACGCCGGTCTTGCCGCGGCGCGGCTCGTCGTCGGCGGCAGCCGCCTTGAGGCCGGCCCAGGCGCCGTCGAGCCAGTCGGCCTTGTTCGGCTTGTAGGACTGGCCGGCTTCGAACTCGACCTCGAGGCGCGAACGCCAGGCCGCCTTGGCCGCGTCGACTTCTTCCGAAGTCATCAGGCCCTCGGCCACCAGCTTCGAGGAGTAAATCTCGACGATCGACGGATGGCTGCGGATGTTCTTGTACATCAGCGGCTGGGTGAAGCCGGGCTCGTCGCCTTCGTTATGGCCGAAGCGGCGGTAGCAGAACATGTCGATGACAACCGGCTTGTGGAACTTCTGCCGGAACTCGATCGCGATCTTGGCGGCGAAGACGACCGCTTCGGGATCGTCGCCGTTCACGTGGAAGATCGGCGCCTCGATCATCTTGGCGACGTCGGACGGATAGGGCGACGAGCGCGAGAAGCGCGGATTCGTCGTGAAGCCGATCTGGTTGTTGACGATGAAGTGGATCGAGCCGCCGGTGCGGTGGCCCTTCAGGCCCGACAGGCCGAAGCACTCCGCCACCACGCCCTGGCCGGCGAAGGCCGCGTCGCCATGGATCAGCAGCGGCAGCGTGCCCGTGCGGACATAATCCTTGTGCAGGTCCTGCTTGGCGCGCGACTTGCCGAGCACGACGGGATCGACGATCTCGAGATGCGACGGGTTGGCGGTCAGCGACAGGTGGACCTTGTTGCCGTCGAATTCGCGGTCGGACGAGGCACCGAGATGGTACTTCACGTCGCCCGAGCCCTCGACGTCGTCGGGCGCGTAGGAACCGCCCTTGAACTCGTGGAACAGCGCGCGGTGCGGCTTGGCCATCACCTGCGTCAGCACGTTCAGGCGGCCGCGATGCGCCATGCCGACGACGATCTCGTGCACGCCGAGATTGCCGCCGCGCTTGATGATCTGCTCGAGCGCCGGGATCAGGCCCTCGGCGCCGTCGAGGCCGAAGCGCTTGGTGCCGGTATACTTGACGTCGAGGAACTTCTCGAAGCCCTCCGACTCGATCAGCTTGTTCAGGATCGCCTTCTTGCCTTCCGGCGTGAAGGTGATCGCCTTGTCCGGGCCCTCGATGCGCTCCTGGATCCAGGCCTTCTCGGCCGGATCGGAAATGTGCATGAACTCGACGCCAAGCGTCGAGCAATAGGTGCGCTTCAGGATCGCCAGCATCTCGGGGATGGTGGCGAATTCGAGCCCGAGCACGTTGTCGATGAA
>JAFKJZ010000216.1 GCA_017305815.1 Hyphomicrobiales bacterium | reverse complement strand
AGGGCTGCTACGCCTGCCATTCGCAGATGATCCGCACCCTGCGCGACGAGGTCGAGCGCTACGGCCCCTATTCGCTGGCGGTCGAGTCGCAGTACGACCACCCCATGCTCTGGGGCTCGAAGCGGACGGGTCCCGACCTCGCCCGTGTCGGCGGCAAGTATTCCGACGCGTGGCAGGTGGCGCATCTCCGCAATCCGCGCGACGTCGTGCCGGTCTCGGTCATGCCAGCCTATCGCTGGCTCGAGGACAACACGCTCCGGACCGAGGATCTCGGCCTGCATCTGAAGGCGATGAGCCGCGTCGGCGTTCCCTACACGCAGGCGATGATCGACAACGCCACCAACGACGCCTACGGCCAGGCCAATCCGGACTCCAACTACGCGGCCGGCGTCACCGAGCGCTATGGCGAGGCGACAAACATCCGCGCCTTCGACGGGGAACCCGGCCGCGTCACCGAGATGGACGCGCTGGTCGCCTATCTGCAGGTGCTCGGCAAGCTGACCAACGCCGCGACGGCGGCGAACGTCGCCATCAAGGAGTGAGGCGATGGATCTCGATCATCAGACGGTCGTCGGCTTCGCCAAGAGCTGGGGCCTGATCTACCTTCTCGTGCTCGCCGTCGGCGTGCTGGCATACACATTCTGGCCCAAGAACAAGAAGCGCTTCGACCGGGCCAAAGAGAGCATTCTCGACAAGGATGACAAGCCGTGGAACTAGGCAAGCGTGATCCCGTCACCGGTCGGACCACCACCGGACACGAGTGGAACGGCATCGAGGAACTCGATACGCCCGTGCCGCGCGTCGTGTTGTTCTTCCTCTCCGCAGCGGCCCTGTTCTGCGTCGTCTACTGGATCCTGATGCCGGCCTGGCCGCTGGGCTGGACCTACACCAAGGGCCTGCTCGGGCGGAGTGACCGCGCGGCCGTGACCCAGGCGGTCGAGGACGCTGCCGCGGAACGCGGCGTCTGGACCGACCGGGTCGCCAGCCTGGACTACGCAGAGATCCAGGCCGATCCGGCGCTGATGCGCTCGGTCAAGGAGACCGGCAGGACCCTGTTCGCCGACAATTGCGCCGTCTGCCACGGCACCGAGGGCACGGGCGGCCCCGGCTTCCCCAACCTGAGCGCCAAGGCATGGCTCTGGGGCGGCTCGCCGGATCAGATCGCCGAGACGATCCGCGTCGGCATCAACGCGGAAAACGCCGACACGCGCAGCTCGCAGATGCTGGCCTTCGGCCGTGACGGCATCCTGACCCGCCCGCAGGTCAACGACGTCGTCGCCTATGTCCGTTCGCTCTCGGGCCTCGAACCCGGCGCCGGCTCCACGCCGGAGCGGATCGAGGCGGGACGCGAGGTCTTCGCGGCGAACTGCGTCGCCTGCCATGGCGACGCAGGCAAGGGCAATCGCGAGGTCGGCGCGCCCGACCTGACCGACGCCAACTGGCTCTATGGCAGCGACGTCCAGTCGGTGTTCAACACCGTGCATGGCGGCCGCCAGGGTCACATGCCGCACTGGCAGAACCGCCTGTCGCCGGTCGACGTCAAGATCCTCGCGCTCTACGTCCAGTCGCTAGGAGCGAAGACGCCATGACGCTCGCCCGTCCGATCGACAGCCAGCCGGCCGTCGCGCGCCGGTCGCCGAACTGGAAGTGGATCTCGATCGCCATCGCGACGATCGGCATTCTCGGCCTCTTCGGCGCCAATGCGCATCTCGTCTATGTCGCCCTGCGCTCGCAGCCTGAATGCGTCGCGCATACGAAAGCGACCGATGGTTCCGGCAGCGCCTACAGCGCCGCCAAGTCCGCCTGCTGAGCGAGGAGAGGCTCATGGCTACCACAACAAAGGCATCCGAAGCCTTCCAGCGCCCGCTCGCCGAACAGCGGCGACGCCATCTCCCCGCCAGCGCCGCGCTCGGCTGGCTCGCGGCCGGCTGGCGCGACCTCAAGGTCCGCCCGCTCGACAGCCTGGCCTACGGCCTCGCCGTCTTCCTCGTCTCCGTCGTCGTGGTCTGGAGCCTGTTCGCGCTCAATCTCGATTACATCCTGTTCCCGGCCCTTGCCGGCTTCATGGTGGTGGGGCCGCTGGTCGCGATCGGCCTCTATGCCAAGAGCCGGGCGATCGCCAAGGGCGAACGGATCTCGCTGGCCGGCATGCTGTTCGTCCGGGCGAATTCCGGCGGCCAGGTGCTGTTCACCGGCGCAATCCTCTGCCTGCTGATGCTGGTATGGATGCGGGCGGCGGTGATCATCTACGCGCTGTTCTTCGGCCTGCACCCGTTCCCGGGCCTCGACCATGTCGCGACCATGCTGTTCACGACGCCGGTCGGCCTCGCCATGCTCCTGGTCGGCACGGTAGTCGGCGGTCTGTTCGCGGCGTTTTCCTTCGCCATCAGCACCTTTTCGATCCCGATGCTGCTCGACCAGAAGACCGACGCCTTCACCGCGATGGGCACCAGCATCTCGCTGGTCTGGAACAATCTGCCGGTGATGCTGGCCTGGGGCGCGATCGTGCTGGTCCTGTTCCTGGCCTGCGTGGCCACGGGACTGCTCGGCCTGATCATCGTGTTTCCGCTGCTCGGCCACGCCACCTGGCACAGCTACGAGGCGATGAAATGAGCTGCTGCGCGGTCGACGCGGCAGCCGCCGCCCGGCCGACCAACCTCGTCGTTTCGAAGGAAGAGCTGCTGCTCGCCAGCCGCGATCTCGGCGACGGCCTGCGTCAGGTCGATCTCGCCGTGCCGGAGATGCATTGCGCCGATTGCATCCGCAAGATCGAGCGGGGCCTCGCCGCCCTGCCCGGCGTCAGCCATGCGCGGGTCAATCTCTCGACCCGCCGCGCCAGCGTCAAATGGAGCGGCGACGTGCCGCCGCTGATCGAGACGCTGGACGGCCTCGGCTACGCGGCGCATCTCTTCGATGCCGACGCCGAGAACGGCGATCCGCAGCTCGCCTGGCTGCTGCGCGCGCTCGCCGTCGCCGGCTTCTCGGCGATGAACATCATGATCCTGTCGGTGTCGGTCTGGTCCGGCGCCGACCCGAGCACGCGGCAGGCCTTCTACTGGATCTCGGCGCTGCTGGGGCTGCCGGCCCTGCTCTATTCGGGACAGGTCTTCTTCCGCTCGGCATGGAGCGCGCTGCGCCGCGGCCGCTCGAACATGGACGTCCCGATCTCGATCGGCGTGCTGCTCGCCTTTGGAATGAGCGTCTACGACACCTATCACAACGAGCCGCATGCCTATTTCGACGCGGCGATCTCGCTGCTGTTCTTCCTGCTGATCGGCCGCGTGTTCGACCACATGATGCTC
>JAFKJZ010000215.1 GCA_017305815.1 Hyphomicrobiales bacterium | reverse complement strand
TGTAGGTGACGGTGAAGCCGTCGGCGCGCTCGTCGACGGCGAGGTCGGAGATCACCGGATTGTAGGTGCCCCAGTTCCGGTCGCGCACGATGAAGGAGATGGCGCGGACGATCTCGACGCCGGCATAGCGGATGTGCCGCAGATTGCCGGTGTCGAGCTCGGCGGTGAGCGCCCCCGCCCTCAGGATGCGGAGCGGCGCGACGGGTTCGTCGGTGCCGAAGAGCCGGACGGCGAGAGAGGGGGCGTTGCTCATCGGCTGACCCTCGAGGAAACCAGACGCTCGACCAGAAGGGCGAGGATGATGATGGTGCCGATCGCGGTGCCCTGCCAGAAGGGCGAGACGCCCATCAGGTTCAACCCGTTGCGGATCATCACCATGATCAGGACGCCGATCAGCGTGCCGAACATCGAGCCGCGGCCGCCGAACAGGCTGGCGCCGCCGATGACGACCGCGGCGATCGCGTCCAGCTCCATCCCGTTGCCCATCAGCGGATCGGCGGAAAGCAGCTGGCTGATCGAGAAGGTGATCGCCACGGCCGCGAAGGCGCCGGAGAGCACATAGGGCAGGATCGAATAGAAGGTGGTGTTGAGACCGGCGGCGCGGGCGGCTTCCTTGTTGGAGCCGACGGCGTAGATGGTGCGGCCGCCCTTGGTGTAGGTCAGATAGGCCCAGGCGGCGAGATAGAGCACGATCAGGAACAGCACGTTGGACGGGATGCCCAGCACGTTGGTGTAGACGATGTCCTGCATGCCCATCGGGATGTTGGAGATCGCCGTCTGGCCGGAGAAGATGTAGGCGAGGCTGCGGCCGATCGCCATGACGCCGAGCGTCACGACGAAGGGCGCCAGCCCGAACACCGTGATCAGCGTGCCGGAGATCAGGCCGATGAAGCCGCCGGCGACGACGGCGATGGCGATCGCCGGCACGATCGGCACATGCTGCAGCGACAGGCCGAGAATGATGCCGGTGAGGCCGGCGACCGATCCGACCGAGAGATCGATGCCGCCGGTCAGGATGACGAAGGTCATGCCGACGGCGACGATGCCGATCACCACCGACTGGTCGAGCAGGTTGAAGATGTTCGACTTGGTCAGGAAGTAGGGCGAGAGCAGCGACAGGCAGACCGCGATCAGCAGCGCCAGCAGCAGCATGCGCACTTCGAGCCGCTGCGCGATCTTCTTGATGGGCGAGGCCGGGGCCCGGCGGGTAAGGGTCTCTTGGACCATGGGCGAAGTTTCCTTGCTCACAGCGTTGCCGCCATGGTGTCGATGCGGGTTTTGATCGTTTCCGGTGCGGGCAACGGGCGGTCTATCGGCAGCGACAGCCCGACCCAGCCGAGGTCGTGGCCGCGCGGGCTGGTCATCGGCACCACCAGCGTGGTGCGGGATCCGTCGGGCTCGGGCACGAAGATCGGTTCGCGCAGGCGGAGCGCCTCGGGAATGCGGGTGGCGCCGAGCTCGCGCGCCTCGCCGGCCTTGAAGCCGGGGTCGAGCGCCGGATTGCTGGCGACCGCGTTGAGGCAGATCAGCCGGTCGCCCTCGATCAGGCCCCAGAAGCCGGCGCCATCATGGGCGCGGGCGAGCTCGTTCAGCATCTCGGTGTTGCGCACCATCGAGGTGCGCGGCGCGGCGAGCAGCGTCAGGCTCTCTTCGTCGAGCACCGTGCTCGGCAGGTCGGCGGTGGTGCGGCCGTCGCTCATCACCACGACGCGGTCGGACAGGCCGAGCAGTTCCTCGAAGTCGGAGGAGACGACGACCAGCGCCACGCCCTGGGCGGCGATGTCGCGCAGCATGGCGTAGATCGAGGCGCGGGTGCCGATGTCGACGCCCTTGGTCGGCTCGTCGAGGATCAGCACCTTCGGCTCCAGCAGCAGCCAGCGGGCGATGATGATCTTCTGCTGCATGCCGCCGGAGAAGTTCAGCATCGAACTGTCCATCAGCCGGTCCTCGGGCATGCCGAGGCCGGCGAGCAGCTCCTTCACCTTCTTCTCGCGCGAGGCGTAGCTGCAGAAGAAGCCGCGATGGGCGCCGAGATGGGCGAGCAGCAGGTTCTCCTTGACCGAGAGGTCGGGCACGATGTTCTGCGTGCGCCGGTCTTCCGCCACGAAGCCGAGGCCGGCGCGGATCGCCGTCTTCGGGCTGTCGGCGGGGAGCTTCTTGCCGTTCAGGATCACCTCGCCGCCGCTGCGCGGCCGGAGCCCGAAGATCGCCTCGACGGTTTCCGAGCGGCCGGCGCCGACGAGGCCGCCGAGACCGAGGATCTCGCCCTTCCTGACGCTGAAGGAGACGTCGCGGACGGCGGGCGTCGAGCTCAGGTTGCGGACTTCGAGCGCCACCGGCGCATGGTTCTCGCGGGTATGGCCTTCCTTGCGCTCGTAGATCGCGCCGAGTTCGGCGCCGACCATGGCGCGGATCAGTTCGGCCTGCGACAGCGAGGCGGTTTCGCGGGCGTTCATCACCGTGCGGCCCTCGCGCAGCACGGTGACGCGGTCGGTGATGGCGAAGACCTCTTCCAGCCGGTGCGAGACGAAGACGAGGCCGTGCCCGGTGTCGCGCAGGCGCGCCATGATGTCGAACAGGCGCTCGGCTTCGCCGGGGCTCAGCGAGGCGGTCGGCTCGTCGAAGATCAGCAGCTTGGCGCGTACGCCGAGCGCCTTGGCGATCTCGACCAGCTGCTTCTGCGCCGAGGAGAGGCGGCGCACTTCCCAGTCGAAGGGCAGGCTGTCGCCCTGGCCGAGATCGTTGAGGATCTCCTGGCCGCGCTGGCGCAACTGGCTGTAGTCGAGCCGGCCGGGGCGGCCGAGCTCGGGCAGGAAGATGTTCTCGAGCACCGTCAGGTCGGGGACGAGGCTCGTCTCCTGCATCACGATGCCGATGCCGATGCGGAGCGCGTCGCGCGTCGAACGCAGGCGGATCTCGTGGCCGCGATAGGTGAGCTCGCCTGAATCGAGCGTGTAGTGGCCGGATATGACCTTGGACAGCGTTGACTTGCCGGCGCCGTTCGCGCCGAGCAGGCCGTGCACCTCGCCCTCGCGCAGTTCGAAATTCGCACCCTGCAGAGCCCGCGTGCGGTCGAAGGTCTTGGTGATGTCCCGCGCTGTGAGAAGGGTGGTGTGGCCCGTCTCCGCGAGGGGGGCAGTGTTGGGCTGCAACGGATCATGCTCCTGGGGACGGCCTCGACGCGATGCTGCGGCGCGGCGGGAGGACAGGGAGCCCCGTCGCACGGCGCGTGCCGCGCGACGGGGTCGCGATCAGACTGGCCGATCAGACTTCGTTGGCGAAGACGGTCTTGCGGATGGTCGGCAGTTCCTGCTCGATGTTCGTGCTGGTGA
>JAFKJZ010000214.1 GCA_017305815.1 Hyphomicrobiales bacterium | reverse complement strand
TCGAATACCTCGTCGTCGCTGCCGTCTTCGGAGGCGAAATGACCATGATGATACTGTCTTACCGGCGGTCGGTCCTGCCGGCATTCGTGACGCGGCAGCCGTGGCTGATGCGGCTCCACGACGAGAAGGCCGGCGTGCCGTATGGGGTCGCGCTCGCCGCTGCCGGCCTGTGGGTCTATCCGGATTCGATCTGGATGAAGGTGGTCACCGGCTGAGGCCGGGCCGGAAGCGCCTGGCCGCCACCCGTGACGCCCGTCTCTGCCGGGCGGCCACATGCAGCCGCTTCATCTGTGAGGAGCGCGATCCCCGGCCGCCATCGGCGGCCGTAACCCGTCGTTAGTCAATAATTCTAACTGCCGATTAACCATAAGTACACGATTCCGAGGCGACATTCCCGAAAGAGGTTGGGCCTCTTTCGCCCTTGTGAGGTACCGCGTCATGAGACTGTCTCGCGTTGCAATTCTTGGCGTAGCCCTGGTGGCCGGCGTGATCGCCGCCTTCCTGGCGCTCAACCTGACTTCGAACCGGAACCCGGAGCCGCAGCCGGTGGCCGACGCCCGGCCCGTCGACATGGTGAAGGTGCTCGTCGCCACCCATGACATCCCGATGGGCAAGAAGGTCGCCGACGACGATGTCGCCTGGCGGGACTGGCCGCGCACGGCTGCGCTGCCGACCTTCATCGAGGAGACCGGCGACCCGGACGCGATGAAGTCCACCGTCGGCTCGCTCGCCCGCGCCACCATCTTCGCCGGCGAGCCGGTCACCTCCGGAAAGCTGATCCAGTCGGATCGCGGCTTCATGTCGGCCATCCTCCCGGCCGGCAAGCGTGCCGTCGCCACCAAGATCGCCGCCGACACCTCCGCCGGCGGCTTCATCCTGCCCAATGACCGGGTCGACGTGATCATGACCCGCCAGGCGGGGAGCGGCGACAACGGCGCCGCGCCCAAGTACAAGACCGAGACCATCCTCAACAACGTGCGCGTGCTCGCGATCGACCAGACGATCGAGGAGAAGAACGGCGAGAAGGTCGTCGTCGGCCAGACCGCCACCCTCGAGCTGACGCCGCAGCAGGCGCAGATCCTGACGGTCGCGCAGCAGATGAGCGAGCGTTTGACGCTGGCTCTCCGCAGCATCGAAGATTCGCAAGTTACCGCAGCCGACGCCGAGAAGGACGCCATGCACCTCATTGGCGGGGCCGACAAGACCGGCACCGTCAAGGTGGTTCGCAGCGGCGTCGTGACCGAGCAGACCAGCATTCGTTGACCACGGGGCCGGCCGGCCTCGCGCTCCAGGGGATCGAAAAGATGCGCCACGCGCTACTGAGGAAATTGCTTGCCGGCGCGATGACGGTTGCCGCCGTCATCGCGTTCGAAGCGGGAGCCTCGACGGCCCGCGCCGATGGCGCGATGGGCGCTCTGGCGAGCGCCGGCGACGCGGGTGGCATCGGTGTTGTCGGTGACAGCGGCGGCATCCACGAGACCCTGCCGCTCGCCCTCAACAAGTCGAAGATCATCGAGTTGCCGCGCGACGCCCGCGACGTCCTGATCTCCAACCCGAGCATCGCCAACGCGGTCATCCGCACGCCGCGCCAGATCTACATCACCGGCCTCACCGTCGGGCAGACCAACATCATCATCTTCGACCGCGCCGGCCGCCAGATCGTCACGCTCGACCTCGCCGTCGAGCGCGGCGGCCTCGACCTGTCGGCGCTCATGCGCCGGCTGCTGCCGACCTCCAACGTCACCGTCGACGTGCTCAACGACAACATCGTCCTCTCCGGAACGGTCGCCAACGCCGCCGACGCCAAGCAGGCGGAGAAGCTCGCCGAGGCCTTCATCGGCAACGCCCGCAACAATGGCGACCTCAGCTCGACCAAGGCAAGCGGCGGCGGCGACGGTCCGTCCATGACCGTCGTGTCGAGCACCAACATCACCGGCGCCGATGACAAGGCGCAGCCGAGCCGCGTCATCAACATGCTGACCATCGAGGGCGAGGACCAGGTCCACCTCAAGGTCACCGTCGCCGAGGTCCAGCGCAACATCGCCAAGCAGCTCGGCCTCGACCTGCAGGGCGGCATCTCGATCGGCCAGTTCGCCGTCGGGCTTGCCACCGACAATCCGTTCTCCGTCGCCGGCAAGGCGATCACCAACACGCTCGGCCAGATCGGCGGCGGCGACACCGGCAGCAATTTCGAGAGCGGCACCGGCAAGAACTTCAACAACGGCCTCTTCGGCCAGCTCCGCGCCCTCGACCAGACCGGCATGGTGCGCACCCTCGCCGAGCCGACGCTCACCGCGATCTCCGGCGAATCGGCGAGCTTCCTCGCCGGTGGCGAGTTCCCCGTGCCGACCGGCCGCGACCAGGACGGCAACATCACGATCACCTACAAGCCCTTCGGCGTGTCGCTCGCCTTCACGCCGGTGGTCCTCGGCGAGGGCCGCATCAGCCTGCACGTCAAGACCGAGGTGTCGGAGCTCTCCAGCGAGAATTCGGTCCAGCTCTCCGGCCTGTCGCTGCCCTCGATCGCCTTCTGTCCCGGCGCGGAATATGGCCCGGCCAAGCGCTGGCCGGCGGAGAAATTCGCGGCGCTGGCCGGCATCGCCCATCAGGGCGGCTACCGGGTGCGCCTTTTCGGTGGGCCTAAGGACAAGCCGATCACGGCCGAGATCGCGGCGAAGGCGGGCGTGCCGGTCGACGATCTCGCGGGCCGCACCAGCCTCCTCGACGCCTCCGTGCTGCTCGGCCTTTCCGATGTCGTTGTCAGCAATGATACGGGCCTCATGCATGTGGCGGGCGCGCTCGACCGGCCGCTGGTCGTCCTCTACGGCTCCAGCTCGGAGAGACTGACGCCGCCGACGGCGCCGAATGCCGAGGCGCTGTCGCTCGAACTCTCCTGCCGCCCGTGCTTCCAGCGCACCTGTCCGCTGGGCACGCTGGCCTGCCTCTAAGGCATCGAGCCACTGTCCGTCTTCGCCGCCGTGCGCCGTGTCGCCGCCGCGGCTCTTTCCATGCCGGGCCCGCTTGGGCTATCCACGCGGCGGCCGTCGGGCATCTGACCGCGGCGAGCGGGATGGACGCTTGGTCAAGACGACAAGGGACGGGCGCGACACGATCCTGGTGACGGGTGGCGCGGGCTTCATCGGCTCCAACATCGCCCGGGCGCTGGCCGCCGATGGCTGGCGGATCGTGGTGTCCGATTGGTTCGGCACCGGCGGCAAATGGAAGAACCTCGCCGGCGTGCTGCTCGATGACGTGCTGCGGCCCGAGGACGCGACCGAATGGCTGGCGGCGAACCAGGGCCGCGTCGAGGCCGTCGTCCATATGGGCGCCATT
>JAFKJZ010000213.1 GCA_017305815.1 Hyphomicrobiales bacterium | reverse complement strand
ATGACGATCTCCTGGTCGACTGCCCAGGTGCGCGAATGCACGTCGAGCAGCCGGCCGACGCGCAGCACGCGGTCGGCCGGGCGCTTGCCGAGCGCCACCAGCGTCAGATCCTGGCGGATCGCGATCTCGTCGGTGGCGTCGATCAGGAGATCGGCGGGAAGCGGCGCGGCGGGGGAAACCATGGGGGAGCCTGTCGAACGTCATTGCGAAGCCGGCAGAGGTAGAAGCGTGGCACCGCGCTGTAAAGCGCTTCGGCGCGCCAAGCTGCCGACTTCTTGGGCGCCGCCGCCGCAAAGGGGTTCTAGGGCACCCCCTCCCTGCTAGCCCAAACCTGCGCCAGATCGTCTTCGCTCAGATCGTCCATGGCACTGTGCAGGGCGAGCTTGAAGGGCGGCGCCTCGGCGGGGACGACGAGGATCACCGTCTCGCGCGGCGGGCAGTTGGGCCGCGAGCAGGCGAGCTCGTGCACCAGCACCCGCGTCGCCGCGTCGAGGCCGAGAGCCGCGCGGGTCCAGTCCTTGATCCGGGCCGCGGCCTCGGCGCGCCGGGCGGCATCGCGCGGCGCGAACGGGTTGAACAGGCGCAAGATCAGGCGACCCGCTGGCGCCGCCAGGACGGAAACGGATCCGGCAGGCTGTCGAAGGCGCCGAAATCGAAGCGGGCCGGATTGGACGGGCCGACCAGGCATTCGTCGAGCGCGGCCCGGATCGCCGCCTCGTCGAGCCCGATGCCGATGAAGACCAGCTCCTGCCGGCGATCGCCCCAGACCGGCGCCCAGTTGCGGCGGAGCATCGACGTCCATTCGGGATGGTCCGGCCAGCGCTCCTTCGGCACCGCCGCCCACCAGAAGCCCATCGGCCCGGTGCGGCAGAGCGCGCCGGCAAGGCTCATGTCGCCGACCCATTCCGGCCGCGTCGCCAGCCAGAACAGCCCCTTCGCGCGGACGAGCCCCGGCCAGGTCTTGTCGAGAAACGCCTGAAATCGGGCCGGATGAAACGGCCGCCTCGCCCGGTAGACGAAGCTCGACACGCCATATTCCTCCGTCTCCGGCACATGGTCGCGAAAGCCGTTCAGCTCCTTGAACCAGAGCGGATGCTCCTCGGCCTTGTCGTAGTCGAACAGGCCGGTGCCGAGCACCGCGTTGATGGCGACGCGGCCGAACGAGGCGAAGACGATGCGGGCGTCGGGATTGAGCGCCTTGACCACGGCGGCGACCCGGTCGCGCTCGAAGTCCAGCACATCCTCGGCCTTGTTGATGACGACGACGTCGGCGAACTCGATCTGGTCGACGAGGAGATCGACCAGCGTCCGCTCGTCGCCCTCGCCCGCCGTCTCGCCGCGATCACGCAGGAAGTCGTGGCTGGAATAATCGCGCAGCAGGTTCACCGCATCGACCACCGTCACCATGGTGTCGAGCCGGGCGACGTCGGCGAGCGAAAGCCCGGCCTCGTCACGAAAATCGAAGGTGGCGGCGATCGGCAGCGGCTCGGCGATGCCGGTGCCCTCGATCAGCAGGTAGTCGAACCGCCCCTCCGCCGCCAGCCGGCGCACCTCGGCCAGAAGGTCGTCGCGCAATGTGCAGCAGATGCAGCCATTCGACATCTCCACCAGCCGCTCGTCGGTGCGCGACAGGTTGGCGCCGCCGTCGCGCACCAGCGCCGCGTCGATGTTCACCTCGCTCATGTCGTTGACGATGACGGCGACGCGCAGGCCGTCGCGGTTGTTCAGGATGTGGTTCAGCAGCGTGGTCTTGCCGGCGCCGAGAAAGCCGGAAAGCACGGTGACAGGCAGGCGGGCATCGTAGTCATCAAATTCCGCACGGTGATGGCCGTTGACGAAGGAGAGCGTGGCGAAATGGTTCGCCGTATCGGCCTTGCTCGCATCGGCGAACGGCACCGCATGCGAGACGGCGATGACGTTCAGCCCGTCATTGCGGATCAGCACCTCGGCGACGCCGTCGGCATCCGTCTTGCCGAGCTTCGCTTCCGACGCGTTGACATAGTCGGGCGTGATGGCGACGCCCTCGACCGGCTTGCCGTCATAGAGCACCCGCACCTTGAACAGGTCGCCGGCGGCGAGCTCGGTCGGGTTTGAAAGCGGCACGATCTGCAGGGGCTGCGCCGGCAGCGCGGGCACGGCGTCGCCATGCAGATGGCGGATGGTGACATTGTGCTTCCAGTTGTCGCCCGCCTCCGTCGCGCCTGGCACCTCGTCCTTCGGCCTGGCGACCCACTTGCCGTCCGCGCCCTTCGAATAGAAGCCGTTCGCAAAATCGACGAGCAGGATCGCAGCACCATCCGCCGCCTCGACCACGGCGCGGCGGTCGCCGGCGACTGCCTTGGCCTCGACGGCCTTGCCCGTCTTGTCGATGGCGCGGACGGTTTTCACCCTGGCCGGGTCATAGGCGCCGTCCTCGGCGCCGTGGCCATAGACGATGCCGGTCTCGCCCCAGCGTTCCGCCGTCCAGACGCCATGCGCCGAGGCGGTGAGCGAGCCGAGCAGCAGGGCGGCGGAGGCGAGGAGAAGGCGTTGGGTCCGCATCGGGATACTCCGTATATGTTATGTTATAACATAACACTCATACGAAACGATCCCGCCGCTGGCAACCGCTTTTCGACCGGCCTGTTGGTACGCGCGCCTCGCCCATCCGCTGAGCAACGCCGCCCAATCGCCTGACGCGACTCATGAACCCGCCGCGAGCTATGCGTCGGCAAACCCGCAAACGGCGGAGCAAAAGACGGGGAAAGGCAGGAAGGGACTGTCGGGCGGCGCGGAAGCGCGCCGCTACGTGCCGTCGGGATGGAACGTGTAGCGGAAGTCGCAGTGCTCGGCGCCTTCCATCAGCGTCTGCGTCCGCTCCAGCGTGATGCGCGGGTCATAGCCCTGGCAGAAGACGCCGTCGCGGTTGCAGGAAAGCAGATGGCCGATCTGGCCGAGCCCCATCTCGCGATAGCTCTCGGCATAGCGGCAGCGATGGACGTTGTAGTCGAAATGGGTGTCGGTCGCCCGCACCACCTCGATCTCGAGCGCGTCGTCCTGGGTCCAGAGCGATTGCAGTTCCTGAAAGGTCCGGAGGCTGGTGCCGCCCTCGGTCCGCTCGGCGAAGGCGCGGCCGGTATCGATCGCCGCCTGGCTGATCGCGGTGTCGAGGATCGCCTGCGCCCTCGCTTCGCCGATCTCGCGCACCATGCCTGCATAGATCGGCGCGATGATCGCCGCCTCGATCCGCCGGCGTTGCAGGATGCCGATCTCGCCCCCGGTCGCCGTCTTGCCGCTATCCGCTTCCGCCATGGCTGGCCTCCTCCTTCCGGCACGCTCGACAGGAAGGCTATCGATTGCCCGCAACAGGGTCTTTGACGACCTTACCACTCTCGCCGACGATCACGCCACTGACCGGATCCCACTCCAGATTGAACTCCGCTGCGCCTCTGGAGGTCTTCCGGCGCGCATCGCTGTGGGCATACCAATCGATCAGGCTGGCAACCAGGCAACTTCTCTCCGTGCACCGGACTCGCACGGAATCGGGACGCAGCGTGTAGAGGCGCGTCGGCCATCGAGCCGCGAACTTCCTCTTCTCCTCCAGGACCGCAGAGCCGGTCACCGGCCTTCCATAGAAAGACACGACGTCCGCATAGGCCCTCCGCATGAACGTCAGCGCTTCGTCGTTCCCACCGGACCACGCGGCCAGGTACTGCGCCAGGAAACGTCGCGATCTTTCCTCCAGATCTGCCTCGGGTCTGCTGTCGGCGACAATCGCCGGTCGGCCTGCGGCAAGGTCCACGGGCTTTGGGACGATGTCCGCGACCGCCTGGCGGTCCGAAGGGCTAGACGTCCGGCTCCCTCCGACCCGATTGATGCCGAGCGCGGCAATCTCCTGCTGGGAGAATACGTACATCTGGTCGGGGGGCGTCCTGAACATCACGGTCAGGACCTCCGTCGGCGTCGAGAACCGGTTCAGGACATCAAGGATATCCGAGATCGCCAGTTGGGCGCTCTGCAGGTCCGGGCTGTTCTGCGAGATCTGATGGACGCCCAGACGGCCGTCCGCGACGCGGTCGACGCCCGCCAGGAAGATGAAGGAACAGGCGGAATAACATTCCGCTCCCGGGGGTATGATGGTGGACATCCGGCGCTGATCGACATCATCGGCGATCAGCAGCGCGATCGTGACAAGTCCGCCCGGGCTGTTCAGTCGCAACAGATTGGCCTGCGGCGCCGCCGACAGGACGCGGCGGAAATTCAGGGCGGCGCCAGAATCGATCTCGCCGCGCAACTCGATGACCTGCGGCTCCAACGAGTCCCACCGGAACGGACCGAATATCCGCTCGCTGGCCGAACCAAGGCCGGTGGAGGACAGAACCGCCGCCGCCCCGAGGACGGCGCTTCTGAACCAGAACTTCATGCCCACGCGCTATTGCCCCATCTGCGAAAACTTGGATCGCGCCCCCGCGCGACGAAGAGCGGCGATCCTAATCCAGCTTCCCGCAAAACGTCAGCCCGCATCGCCGCGGCACGCCGCCCGGCGGACAACGAAAAACGGCGCCGCGGATTTCGCCGCGACGCCGCTTCAGCCGGCTATCGATTCACTGCGAGGCGCTCAGCGCTTGATGATGACGATCTCGAGATAGTCCGAGGGTACCACCAGCGTACCGTCCTCGGCCTTGTTGAAGCGGGCGATCAGCGCCGCGATGTCGTCCGCCAGCGCCGTCTGGCCCGCTGCGTCCAGCGCGCCGAAGGCCTTCAGCGTCGGCCCGTAGAAGCGGCGGAAGATGTCGAGGAAATGCGCCGGCGAGCGATAGCGGAACACGAACTGGCGCGGTTCGGCGGCGATGGCGCGCGCCGCACCGCCGAACATCTCGTCGATGCGCGACCGCGTGCCCCAGAGCGCCGGCGATTTGGCGCCCGGCGGCGGCGCGACATGCTTGCCGATTGTCTTGAACATCTGGCCGATGAAGCCTTCCGGCATCCAGTTGGCCATGCCGATCTTGCCGCCGGAGCGGCAGACGCGGACCATTTCCGCCGCGGCGCGGTCGTGATCGGCGGTGAACATCACGCCGAAGGTCGACATCACCGCGTCGAAGGCGCCATCCGCGAAGGGCAGGTTCTCGGCGTCGGCGTGGCGGAAGGTGACGGCGAGTCCCTCCGCGT
>JAFKJZ010000046.1 GCA_017305815.1 Hyphomicrobiales bacterium | reverse complement strand
AGACGCTGCCGCCGATGTCGGCCGGCATCTTCGGCTATCTCGGCTACGACATGGTCCGCCAGATGGAAGAGCTCGGCGCACCCAATCCCGACGCGCTCGGCGTTCCCGACGCGATCATGATGCGCCCGACGGTCATGGTGATCTTCGACGCGATCAAGGACGAGATCACCCTCGTCACCCCGATCCGGCCGGCGGCCGGCGTCACCGCCGCCCAGGCTCATGCCCGGGCGATCGAGCGGCTGACGGCGGCGGTCGACACGCTGGAAGGCCCGCTCAATCGCGGCGCCTCCCATTCGGACATCGATCTCGACGTGCCGGTCGTCTCCAACACGACGCATGAGCGCTATCTGGAGATGGTCGCCAAGGCTAAGGAGTACATTGCTGCCGGCGACATCTTCCAGGTCGTGCTGTCGCAACGCTTCGAGGCGCCGTTCAGCCTGCCGCCCTTCGCGCTCTACCGCGCGTTGCGCCGGACCAACCCGTCGCCCTTCCTGTATTTCCTCGATTTCGGCGGCTTCGCGGTCGCCGGATCGAGCCCGGAGATCCTCGTCCGCGTGCGAGATGGCGAGGTCACCATCCGCCCGATCGCGGGCACGCGCCGTCGCGGCGCCACTCCGGAGGCCGACAAGGCGCTGGCGGCGGAACTCCTCGCCGACCCGAAGGAACTTGCCGAGCACCTGATGCTGCTCGACCTCGGTCGTAACGATGTCGGCCGCGTCGCCGAGATCGGCACGGTGAAGGTCACCGACAAGTTCTTCCTCGAATATTACAGCCAGGTCATGCACATCGTCTCGAATGTGATCGGCCGGCTGTCGTCCGAATATGACATGCTGGACGCGCTCGCAGCCGGCTTCCCGGCCGGCACCGTCTCGGGAGCGCCGAAGGTCCGCGCCATGCAGATCATCGACGAGCTCGAGGGCGAGAAGCGCGGCATCTATGCCGGCTGCGTCGGCTATTTCTCCGCCGACGGCGCGATGGACACCTGCATCGTGCTCAGGACCTCGATCGTCAAGGATGGCAAGATGTACGCGCAGGCTGGCGCGGGCATCGTGGCGGACTCGGTGCCCGAGAGCGAACACCAGGAATGCGTCGCCAAGGCGAGCGCGCTCTTCCGTGCGGCTGAGGAAGCGGTAAAGTTCGCTTCTCAGGCTGGTCGCGGACAGTAGTCGAAGCGGAGGGACACGACATCATGGCCTTTCTCGTCATCGATAACTACGACAGCTTCACCTACAACCTCGTCCACTATCTGGGGGAGCTTGGCGCGAAGCTGATCATCAAGCGCAACGACAAGATCACCGTCGAGGAAGTGATCGCCCTCGATCCCGAGGGGATCGTGCTTTCACCCGGCCCCTGCACGCCAAACGAGGCCGGCATCTGCCTCGACCTGATCGAGCGGGTCGGCGACACCATTCCGATCTTCGGCGTCTGCCTCGGGCACCAGGCGATCGGCCAGGCGATGGGTGGCGATGTCATCCGCGCGCCAAGCCAGATGCACGGCAAGATCTCGACCATCACTCACACTGGCAAGAGCGTGTTCCGGGGCATCAACGGTCCGTTCAAGGCCACCCGCTACCACTCGCTGACGGTGAAGCGCGAGACCATGCCGGCGGTGCTGGAGATCACGGCAGAGTCGGAAGACGGCGTCGTCATGGGCGCCATGCACAAGACCCTGCCGATGCACGGCGTGCAGTTCCATCCGGAGAGCATCGCCTCCGAACATGGGCACCTGATGCTGAAGAACTTCCTCGACATGGCGGCCGAGTGGAATGCGAAGAACCGCACTCCCCGGTCGGTCGCGTGAGGTAGATCGCAGAATGACCGACCTCAAATCCCTTATCGCCAAGATCGCCGCGGGCAAGTCGCTCGAGCGGGCCGAGGCGGAATCGGCCTTCGACGTGATCATGTCCGGGTCGGCGACGCCAGCGCAGATCGGCGGCTTCCTGATCGGGCTGCGCGTACGCGGCGAGACCGTCGACGAGATCGCCGGCGCGGTCGCGACCATGCGATCCAAGATGCTGCCGGTTGACGCGCCGGCCGACGCGATCGACATCGTCGGCACGGGCGGCGACGGAGCTCATACCTACAATATCTCGACCGCCTCGGCTTTTGTCGTGGCGGGCGCGGGCGTGCCGGTCGCCAAGCATGGCAACCGGGCTGTCTCGTCGAAATCCGGCGCCGCCGACGTGCTGGCGGCGCTCGGCGTGAACGTTGACATCCAGCCTGAGAAGATCGGCCGAGCCATCCGCGAGGCCGGCATCGGCTTCATGTTCGCACCGATGCATCATTCGGCGATGAAGCATGTCGGCCCTGCCCGTGTCGAACTCGGCACGCGGACAATCTTCAACCTGCTCGGGCCGCTCTCCAATCCCGGCGGCGTCAAGCGGCAGCTGGTCGGCGTCTATTCGGAAGAATGGGTTGAACCGGTGGCGCAGGTGCTGGCGGCGCTCGGATCGGAAAGCGCCTGGGTGGTACATGGCGCCGGCGGCGTCGACGAGATCACGACGGCCGGCGCGACGAAGGTCGCCGCGCTCAAGAACGGCAAGGTGGAGACCTTCACGGTCGAGCCTGGCTCGGTCGGCCTTCCCGTCTCGCCCGTTGAGGCGATCCGCGGCGGCGACGCCGAACATAACGCGGCGGCGCTGCGCGCCCTGCTCGAAGGCGAGCCCGGCGCCTATCGCGACACGGTGCTGATGAATGCCGGCGCGGCGCTGATCGTCGCCGGCCGCGCCGCCTCGCTGGCCGATGGGGTGGCGCTCGCCGCCGCCTCGATCGACGAGGGCCGCGCCCACGAACGCCTCGATCGCCTGGTCGCGATCACCAACGGATAAGCCGATGACCGATATCCTGCAGAAGATCGAAGCGACCAAGCGCGAAGAGATCGCCGCCGCCAAGGCGGCGGTGCCGATGGCTGAGATCGTCGCCCGCGCCAAGGACCAGCCGCCGGCGCGCGGCTTCGCCGACGCCATCCGCAGAAAGCTCGCCGCCAGCGAGCCGGCGCTGATCGCCGAAATCAAGAAGGCCAGCCCCTCCAAGGGCCTGATCCGGCCGGATTTCGACCCGCCGTCGCTGGCGCGCGCCTACAAGGCAGGCGGCGCCGCCTGCCTGTCGGTCCTGACAGACATGCCCTATTTCCAGGGTTCGCCGGATTATCTTGTCGCAGCCCGCGAGGCGGTCGATCTGCCGGCGCTGCGCAAGGATTTCCTCTACGAGGACTATCAGGTCTACGAGGCGCGGGCCTGGGGCGCCGACTGCATCCTGATCATCCTCGCCGGCGTCTCGGACGATGTCGCGAAATCACTCGAGGATACGGCGCTGTCGCTCGGCATGGACGTCCTGCTCGAGGCCCATGACCAGGACGAGCTGGA
>JAFKJZ010000045.1 GCA_017305815.1 Hyphomicrobiales bacterium | reverse complement strand
CGGCGCCCAGAGCAACAGCTCTGGGCGCTTCGAACGCTTCCAGTCGATCCCGTTCGACGACGGCTGGCAGACGCTGGACGAACTGCCGCCCTTCAAGACCGAGGTGATGCCGGAGAAAGCGCGCACCATCATCACCCGCAACGATTCACCGGATCTCGCCTTCGACCGGTCGATCAATCCCTATCGTGGCTGCGAGCATGGCTGCTCCTACTGCTTCGCCCGGCCAACGCACGCCTATATGGGCCTGTCGCCGGGGCTCGATTTCGAATCGAAGCTTTTCTACAAGCCCGACGCCGCCAAGCTGCTGGAAAAGGAGCTTTCGGATCCCGGCTACAAGCCGCGCACGATCGCCATCGGCACCAATACGGATCCCTACCAGCCGATCGAGCGCCAGCACAGGATGATGCGCGACATCCTCGAGGTGCTGGAGCGCTTCAACCACCCGGTCGGCATCGTCACCAAGTCGGCGCTGGTGCTGCGCGACGTCGACATTCTCGGTCGCATGGCCGAGCGCGGCCTCGCCAAGGTGGCGCTCTCGATCACCTCCCTCGACCGCAAGCTGGCGCGCGACATGGAGCCGAGGGCGGCGACGCCCGGCCGCCGGCTCGACGCGCTGCGCGGCCTTGCCGACGCCGGCGTCCCGGTAGGCGTGCTGGTCGCGCCCGTCATCCCGGCGCTGAACGATTCGGAAATCGAGCGCATCCTCGACGCGGCGGCGGCAGCCGGCGCCACCGAGGCGGGCTACGTGCTGCTGCGCCTGCCGCTCGAGGTCAGCGAGATCTTCAAGGAATGGCTGTTGCGGCACTATCCGGACCGCTTCCGTCATGTCCTCTCCGTGCTGCGCTCGATGCGCGGCGGCAAGGACTATGATTCCGAGTTCGGCAAGCGGCAGAAGGGCGAAGGTCCCTATGCGTGGCAGATCGGCCGCCGTTTCGAGATCGCGGCCCAGCGCCTTGGCCTCAATCGCCGCCACCTGAAGCTCCGGACCGACCAGTTTTCCCCGCCCGTGCAGCCCCCGGCGCAGCTCAGCCTGTTCTAAATCAGCCGCAGCCTTCCACATTTGTGCTAGGAGGATGCATCTGGCGCGCGGGTGACAGGCGCGCCGCGTCATGGTCCAGCAGGCGCCTCCATCGCAACGATCGGAGTGAAAATTGGCGGATCCACATCCCGGAGCGACACAGAAGCTGGCGCTCCTGATCGACGCCGACAATGTCCGCGCCGATTTCCTGCCGATCATCATCCGCGAGGCCTCGACCATCGGCCGCGTCGTCATCCGCCGCGTCTACGGCCACTTCGCCTCGAGCGCGATGACCCAGTGGCAGCCCCTTCTCCATTCGCACGCTCTGACGCCGGTGCATGTGCCGCCGGCCGCCGTCGGCAAGAACGCCACCGACATGAAGCTCGCCATCGAGGCGATGGACATGCTGCACGAGAAGGGCCTGGACGGCTTCTGCATCGCCTCCAGCGACAGCGACTTCACCACGCTCGCGAGCCGCATCCGCGAGGACGGCCTCGCCGTCTATGGCTTCGGCGAGCAGAAATCGACCAAGCCCTATGTCGCAGCCTGCGACCGCTTCTTCTATTGCGACCTGCTGCTGGCCGAAGAGCGCCAGGAAGGAAACGGCGCCTCGAACAAGGCGACCAAGGCCACGCCCCAGACGGCGCCGCGCCTGCCGCGCGACGACATCTTCGCCGCCATCGAGGACGTCTCCGGCGACGATGGCTGGGCGCATCTCGGCCAGGTGGGACAAATCCTGTCGAAGCGCATGCCCGACTTCGACCCGCGCAACTACGGCTTCCGCAAGCTCGTCGACCTCATGGATACCATGGCCGGCGTTGAGGTCCGCCGCGTCGATCTCGAAGCGGGCGGCCGCGCGGTGATGATCCGCCTCAAGGTGAAATGATCTGGGGTTGCGCGCAGGAGCGGCCGCCACCGGCGCGTTCGCAATTGCCCCCCGCCGCCGCGCCGACTAGAGTGTGACAATTCCATAACCCTTCATGCGAGGCGCCCGTGCTCAAGTCCGCGCATACGGATCTCAACTACCTGACCAGCCACATCGCGCAGGCGATCCGTTCGGCGGAGGCCTTCGAGGAGCCGTTCTATCACCTCGTCCTCGACGGCATCTTCCCGGCCGATGTCTATGCCGAAATGCAGGAGCTGATGCCGTCGGCCGGGCATTTTCGCGCGCTCGCGGGCCGCGGCAACGTCAACATCCGCAATGATGGCAGCTCGACCCGCGTCAAGGTAGACCTCTTCCCGGAATATCTGCGCCACCTGGAGGGCCGCCGGAAGACGCTCTGGAACCTGGTCGGCGCGGCACTCTGCTCCGACGTCGTGCGCGACGCCTTCGTCGAGCGCCTGGGCCCGGGCCTGAAGCGCCGCTTCGGCAGCGCCTACAAGCCGACCGACTTCTTCCCGATCCCGATGCTGACGCGCGACACCTCCGGCTACCGGATCGCCGAGCACACCGATACGCACTGGAAGGGCATCACGGTCCAGCTCTACCTGCCGCGCGACGAATCGCTGAACGGCGTCGGCACCGTGTTCTCTTCGCGCGGCGCGGACGGCAAGTTCACGCGGGTGAAGCAGATGGATTTCATCCCGAACCACGGCTACGCCTTCGCGGTCGGCGACAATACCTGGCACTCGGTAGACCCGACCGGCGAGCTGCCGATGTCGCGCGACAGCATCCTGCACACCTATTTCGTCGATCAGACCGCCTTCCAGAAGGCGCGCAACCGCGGCAAGCGGGTCGGCAACTTCCTGAAGAACGAGTTCCGCCAGCTCGGCGGCGGCTGACGGCGCGGCGCTCCGCGCGTCCCGTTGCAGGACCTTTCGACGAACGGGCGCGGGGATCATCCAGCGCCCGTTTGTGTTCAAGCGGTGGCGCGCCGTGGCGCCTCCACCGCCAATCTGCCGCCTTGCATTCGGGCGGCGCGTCGCGGAATTTCACGGCATGGCACGCCGCACATCCGAATCGCCGCTCCTGTTCGAGCTCCCTCCAGTCCCAACCGACGCCATCGAGCGACGGCTGCGCCGCAGCGGCCACAAGGCGATCGCCGGTGTCGACGAGGTCGGTCGCGGCCCGCTCGCCGGACCAGTCGTGGCGGCGGCGGTGATCCTCGACCCCAGACGGATCCCGGACGGGCTCAACGATTCGAAGAAGCTGACTGCCGCCGTGCGTGAGGCGCTGTTCGAACAGATCATGGCGTCGGCGCACGTGTCGGTGGTCGCGGCGTCGGTGCTCCGGATCGATACCACCAACATCCGCCAGGCGACCCTCTGGGCCATGGCGCAGGCCGTCCGCGGCCTGCCACATGCGGCCGACCATGTGATCGTCGACGGCAACGACGTGCCGCCGGGCCTC
>JAFKJZ010000044.1 GCA_017305815.1 Hyphomicrobiales bacterium | reverse complement strand
TCGGCGCCGCGACATGGTGCGGATTGCCGTCCTCGGCCTTGCGCTTGGCGACGACCGAGCCGGCATTGGCGCGATCCGGCACCTTGATGACGCGCGGCTGGCCGTTCAGCTCGAAGAAGACCCGGATCAGGCCTTCCTCGTCGGCGTCGCCGATCGCCTGCATCCGGATCACCATGGTCTTGCCCTTCTCGAGCTCGACCAGGATCTCCTCGCCGATCGGCAGGCCGTAGAAATAGACCGGCGTCGGCAGCACGCTGGTCGGTCCCCAGGTCTGCTGGCCCTTGGCGAAGTCGGTGAAGACCTTCGGGTACATCAGGTAGGAGGCGAGCTGGAAGTCGTCGATGTCGCCATTCCCGACCTTGTCCTTGGCCGCCTTGCGCTCGGCCTCGAGGTCGGCGGCGGCGATCAGCGAGCCCGGGCGCGCGGTCGACGGCGTCTCGCCCTTCAGCGCCTTCTTCTGGATGCCTTCCGGCCAGCCGCCCGGCGGCTGGCCGAGGTCGCCGCGCATCATCTGCACGACGGAATCAGGGAAGGCGATGTCCTTCGCCGGGTTCTCGACATCCGCGACGGAAAGGTTCTGCGACACCATCATCAGCGCCATGTCGCCGACGACCTTCGACGACGGCGTCACCTTGACGATGTCGCCGAACATCTTGTTGACGTCGGCGTAGGCCTGCGCGACCTCGTGCCAGCGCGTGTCGAGGCCGAGCGAGCGGGCCTGTTCCTTCAGGTTGGTGAACTGGCCGCCCGGCATCTCGTGCAGATAGACTTCCGAGGCGCCGGCCTTCAGATCGCTTTCGAAGGCGGCGTACTGGCCGCGCACCGCTTCCCAGTAGAACGAGATCTTGCGGATCGCGTCGGTGTCGAGGCCGGTGTCGCGCTCCGAGCCCTTCAGCGCCTCGACGACGGAGCCGAGGCAGGGCTGGGAGGTCAGGCCCGAGAGCGCGTCCATTGCCGCGTCGACGGCATCGACGCCGGCTTCGACGGCGGCCAGCACGGTCGCCGCCGAGATGCCCGACGTGTCGTGCGTGTGCAGGTGGATCGGCAGCTCGGTCTCTTCGCGCAGCGTCGCGACCAGCTTCTTGGCGGCCGCCGGCTTCAGCAGGCCGGCCATGTCCTTGAGGCCGATCACATGCGCGCCGGCCTTTTCCAGGTCCTTGGCGAGGCCGACATAGTATTTCAGGTCGTACTTGGCGCGGTCGGGATCGAGGATGTCGCCGGTGTAGCAGATCGCCGCCTCAAGGACCTTGCCCTCCTCGCGCACCGCGTCCATCGAGACGCGCATGTTCTCGACCCAGTTCAGGCAGTCGAACACGCGGAACAGGTCGACGCCGCCGGCGGCCGCCTGCTTGACGAAGAACTTGACGACGTTGTCGGCGTAGTTGGTGTAGCCGACGCCGTTGGCGCCGCGCAGCAGCATCTGCAGCAGGATGTTCGGCGCCCGCTCGCGCACCATGGCGAGCCGCTCCCACGGATCTTCCGTCAGGAAGCGCATGGAGACGTCGAAGGTGGCGCCGCCCCAGCATTCGAGGCTGAGAAGCCCGGGAAGGCCCCGTGCGTAAGCGTCGGCGATGCCGACGATGTCATGCGTGCGCATGCGGGTGGCGAGCAGCGACTGGTGCGCGTCGCGCATCGTCGTGTCGGTGACGAGCACGCGCTTCTCGGCGCGCATCCACCTGGCGAGCGCCTCGGGGCCGTGGGCGTCGAGATACTGCTTGGTGCCGGGCGCGGGGTCGGCCGCGTATTGCGGGATCACCTTGGCGAGCGCGTCGGCCTTCGGCTTGACGCGGCCGCGCGTCTCGGGATGGCCGTTGACGGTGACGTCGGCGATGTAGTTCAGCAGCTTGGTCGCGCGGTCGCGCCGGCGCACGGCCGAGAACAGCTCCGGCGTCGTGTCGATGAAGCGGGTCGTATAGGAATTGTCGCGGAACTGCGGGTGGTTGATGATGTTGGCGACGAAGGTCAGGTTGGTCGCCACGCCGCGGATGCGGAACTCGCGCAGCGCGCGGTCCATGCGCGAGATCGCTTCCTGCGGCGTCGGCGCCCAGGCGGTGATCTTCTCCAGCAGCGGGTCGTAGAAGCGGGTGATCACGGCGCCCGAATAAGCGGTGCCGCCGTCGAGGCGGATGCCGAAGCCGGACGCCTCGCGATAGGCGGTGATGCGGCCGTAGTCGGGGATGAAGTTCTGCTCGGGGTCTTCCGTCGTGATGCGGCACTGCAGGGCATGGCCGTTCAGGCGGATGTCGGCCTGCTTCGGCACGCCCGATTCCGGCGTGCCGATGGCGGCGCCCTCGGCGATGTGGATCTGCGCCTTGACGATGTCGATGCCGGTCACCTGCTCGGTGACGGTGTGCTCGACCTGGATGCGCGGATTGACCTCGATGAAGTAGAACTTGCCGGTGTCGGCATCCATCAGGAACTCGACCGTGCCGGCGCCGTAATAATCGGACGCGGTGGCGATCTTGACGCCGTAATCGGTCAGCTCCTTGCGCTCGGCCTCGGAGAGGTAAGGCGCCGGCGCGCGCTCGACCACCTTCTGGTGGCGGCGCTGCACCGAGCAGTCGCGCTCATAGAGATGGACGATGTTGCCGTGCTGGTCGCCGAGGATCTGCACCTCGACGTGACGGGCGCGCTCGACCAGCTTCTCGAGATAGATCTCGTCCTTGCCGAAGGCGGCCTTGGCCTCGCGCCGGGCGGTGACCGCGTCCTTGAGCAGGGTCTCCTCGTCGCGGATGACGCGCATGCCGCGTCCGCCGCCGCCCCAGGAGGCCTTCAGCATCAGCGGATAGCCGATGCGGGCGGCTTCGGCCTTGATGGTCTCGACGTCGTCCGGCAGCGGATCGGTCGCCGGCATGACCGGGACGCCGGCCGAGATCGCCAGATTGCGCGCGGCGACCTTGTTGCCGAGCATGCGCATCGTATCGGGCGACGGGCCGATGAAGATGATGCCGGCCTCGCGGCAGGCTTCGGCGAATTCGGGGCTCTCCGACAGCAGGCCGTAGCCGGGATGGATGGCGTCGACCTTCGCTTCGCGGGCGATGCGGATGATGTCGGCGATGTTCAGATAGGCTTCGATCGGGCCGAGGCCCTTGCCGACCTGATAGGCTTCGTCGGCCTTGAAACGGTGCAGCGCGAGTTTGTCTTCCTCGGCGAAGATCGCAACGGTTGTGATGCCCAGTTCGTTCGCCGCGCGGAACACGCGAATGGCGATTTCGGACCGGTTGGCGACCAGGATTTTCTTGATGGTCACGTATTCCCCCAAACATTGGCCGGGCATCGTCGCTGCCGACGAGGCTGCTGGGGGAATGATTACTAGGTTTGTGCGGTTGCGAAAAGACCGGAGTTTTGCGCTGCAGCGCGGCGGCGGCA
>JAFKJZ010000043.1 GCA_017305815.1 Hyphomicrobiales bacterium | reverse complement strand
CATGCCGGCGCAGCATCGCCTGATAGAGCGCGCGCCAGCCAGTCTGTGGCGTCCGCAGGAACCAGGAACGGCGGAGATCCCAACTGCGCCCCATCTGCGCCAGCACCGCCGGATCCGAGTTGGTCATGAGCCCGGCCGAGGGATAGGGCGTGATCTCGCCGCCATGGAGCTTGCCGTCGACGACCATGAAATCGACGCGGAGATAATCCGTGTCGGCCGCGAGCCGCCGCGCCACTTCGATGGCGCGACCGAAGCAGTCTGGCACGCGGTAACCCGCAGGCAGCGCCCGGCCGGGATCCTTGGCCACGACCGAATTGGTGACGCGGAGCCGGCGGCCATCCCGGTCGAAGATGCCGGACCGGCCGTCGGGCGTCTTCTCGCCCCGGTAGATCAGCGCATAGAAGACCTCGCCCGAGAACAGATGCACCTTGATCTCGTCAATCCCGCGCGGATCGTCCGCGAGGACGCGTTCGGCAAGGAGCCGCTTCGGCGCCGCGCCATAGGCCCATTCGAGCGCGTCGACGCCAAAAGTCTGCTCCAGCCAGCCCCGGCAGGTCGCTTCGAAGGCGGCGCGGTCCTCGTCGCGGTGGCGGAAGAACCAGTTGCGGTCGCAGGCGGCGTTCATTTTCACCACGACGTCGCCATGGCGCAGCGCGTCGGGCAGGGCGGCCGGGTCGGTTCCGCTCCACAGCAGTTCGGCCACCGCAACGTCCTGTTGGGCGAAAAGCCGCTTCGTCGCGAGCTTGTCGCAATGGGCGACGAAGGCCGGGTTGCGGTCGAACATGCGCCGCCAGAACATCTTGTCGCTATAGCTGACGGGAAGCAGGATCCGCGGCAGCGCGCCGATCTCGGCCCGGAAGGCGCGCGTCGCCTTGCGATGCTTCGCGTGCAGCGCCGCATCGATCGGGCGCGCCAGCAGGCGGTGTGCCCCCGTCATGCCGGGCTCCCCGCCGCCGGGCCCGAATCAAGGCGGGTCGGCAGCATTGCCGCGGCATGAGGATGAAGACGGTGTCGCAAGATTGGCCCCCCGGCCCTTGTGGCGAAAGCCGTGCTTCAACCGTCCCGCGTCACGGTCGTCAAGCCGCGGGCAGATCTTCCGCGCTGTGGCCCTGCGGTTCAGGCGTCGAGCACGGCCGGCGCCACCGTCTCGTTCATCAGGATCGACACCGCCTTGTTGCCGAGCGCGAGCGCGATCGCGTTGGTGTTGGCGGAGGGAATGAAGGGGATCGCCGCGCAGTCGATGACGCGCAACCCCTCGACGCCGCGCACGCGCAGCTTGCTGTCGAGCACCGCCATCGGATCGTCGTCGCGCCCCATGCGGGCCGAACCGGAGGGATGGTAATTCGTCTTCACCGTCTTGGCGCAGAAGGCGGCGAGTTCATCGTCGCTGAGCTTGTCGGAACCCGGCAGCAATTCGCCCCTGATGTTCGAGCCGACCGGCTCGGTCTGCAGCAGTTTTCGAGCGAAGCGCATCGAGGCGATGGTCAGGCGCAAATCGTCGGGATCGCCGAAGAAGTTGGAATCGACCACCGGCTTCGCCGACGGGTCGGCCGAGCGCAGCTTCACCGAGCCGCGCGCCTTCGGCCTGAGCAGGCAGGAGGTCAGCGTCACGCCATGCGTCGGCTGCATGTCGGTGACGTCGCGGTCGAGATAGACGATCGGCGCACAATAGAGCTGCACCGTCGGCCGCTCGCCGCCATCGGGATCGTAGAACAGGCAGGATTCGATGCCCGTCGTCGTCACCGGACCGGTGCCGAACATCATGTATTGCAGGCCGTTGCGCAGCATCGGCCAGCCCTTGTCCTCGCCGAAATAGCCGCTCGCCCGCCTGGTCGTGGCGATCACCGGCACCTCATGGTGATCCTGCAGATTCTGGCCGACGCCGGGTAGGTCGGTATGGACCGCTATGCCATGCTCCTTCAGATGCGCCTCGGGCCCGATGCCCGACAGCATCAAAAGCTTGGCCGTGTTGTAGGTGCCGGTCGCGACCAGCACCTCCTGGTCGGCCCGCGCCTCGATGCGCTTGCCCTCCCGGACATATTCGATGCCGACGGCGCGGCTGCCCTCGATGAGGATGCGCGTCACCAGAGCGTCGGTGACGACGGTGAGGCGCTTGTCGTTCATCACCTGCGACAGGAAGGAGAACACTGCATCGCTGCGGCGCATCCTGCCGTCGACCACGCCCATGGTGTGCTGCATGACGCCGACGCCGTTCTGCCGGGCGCCGTTGAAATCGGGATTGTAGGGAATGCCGGCGCCCTGCGCGGCGAGAATATAGTCGCGCGTCATCTCGCAGAGCTGGCCGGGATCGGAGACGAGCAGGCTGCCGTCGATGCCGTGATAGGCATCGTTGAACTTCTGGTTCTTCTCCAGCGCCTTGAAGTGCGGCAGCAGGTCGGCATAGCTCCAGCCGGCATTGCCGCCGAGGAAATTGTCCCAATGGTCATAGTCGGCGCGCTGGCCGCGCATATAGACCATGGCGTTGACCGAGCTGCCGCCGCCGAGCACCTTCGCCTGCGGCACGATCGGGCCGCGGCCGCCAAGGCGCGGCTGCTCGACCGTGTGGTGCATCTCGAGGAAATCCTCGCGGCCGAGATATTTCATGTAGCCGGCCGGCATCTGCATCAGCCTGGCGTAATGCGCCGGGCCGCGCTCGACCAGCAGCACGCGCGCGCCGTGGTCGCGCACCAGCCGGGTCGCCGCGACGCAGGCGGACGAGCCGCCGCCGGCGATGATGTAGTCATAGGCCATCAGGATCGGTCCTGTCAGAAGCGGAAGCGCGGGGTGCGCGGCGCTCCAAGCTGAATCGGCCGGGTCGATTGCGCAAGGGTGGCGCGGCTCTTCCTTTCACCAAGGCGTGATGCGTGTGTGATCACAACCGCGCGATCATCCGGGCGGTCCGTGTGGCGCCGGTAGGCGAGGGCCGCCCCGGAATCGGCAGCGGAGGTCGCTCCCGGCGCCGGCATCTGCGGCATGTCGGCCGGAAAATCGACCGGGAAGCTGAGCCGGCGATGTTGTGGCGAACCTCTGCTTGAGCTCCAGGGCGGTGTCGTCCGGCCCGATCGATGAGGCTCGATTGTCTGCTTCGGCAGGCTTGCTAATTGCTAATGAAAATTAATGTTTGTCAGTGTGTTAGCTGGAACCAAGCAATTGCGCGGCTTTGCGCCTGGCGCGGCCCGTCTTATCCACATGGCGGGCCGGCCGGCGTCAGGAAAGTTCGAACTTTCGGAAAATGTCGATTGACGGGGTGGGGCTCGGTGCCTATAACCCGGCTCAAGAACGCGGGCGGCACCGCTGCCGGCGAACGGAAAACTCGTCTTCGAGTTTTGTTAATTTGGTAGTTGACTGGTTGTCGGAAGGCGACTAGATAGCTGCCT
>JAFKJZ010000042.1 GCA_017305815.1 Hyphomicrobiales bacterium | reverse complement strand
CCGGTACCGAGATTGGTGGTCACGCTGCCGAGCCAGCCGGTCATCAGCACGCCGGCGATGCCCGCCGTCAGCGCCGAGATCACATAGACGCCGACCTTGATCCGCCGGACGGGAACGCCGGTCAGAATCGCGGCCTGCTCGTTGCCGCCGATGGCGTAGATGTGGCGGCCCCAGCCGGTCCAGCGGAAGACGAAGCCGGCGATCACCGCCATCACGGCGAGCGCGATCAGCGGATTGGCGATGCCGAAGGTCGTGCCGCCGCCGAGTTGCAGCAGCAGCGCCTGGTCCGGCCCGAACTGGTAGACCATCTTGTTGTTGGAGAGCACCAGCGCCATGCTTCGCGCCACCGAAAGCATGCCGAGCGTCACCACGAAGGGTGGCATGCCGACATAGGCGATGAGCACGCCATTGACGACGCCGACGATGATGGCGGCGACGAGAGCCACAGCGATGCCGACGGCAAGCGGATAGCCGGCGCTCATCACCAGGCCGGTGACGATCGCCGACAGGCAGAGCGTCGAGCCGACCGACAGATCGATGCCGCCGGAGATGATCACCACCGTCATGCCGATCGCGACAATGCCGACAAAGGCGAAGTTGCGCGTGACATTGAACAGGTTGTTGCGGGTGGCGAATGTGTCGGTGAGCAGACTGAGCGCGACGCAGGCGAGCACCGCCGCGACGAAGACCCAGAAGGTCTGGCGCGAAAGCAGCCAGCTCAGCGTGCTGTGCGTCTGGCGATTGATGGTGTCGTCGAGCGAAACAGCCATTGATACGTCCTCCCTTTCGTTTCGCTCGATGTCAGGCGCGCTCGAGCGCGCCGGTGATCAATGCGGTGACTTCTTCCGGCGAGCTCTTGGCGATCTCCTTGTCGGCGACCTTGGTGCCGCGCCGCAGCACGACGATCTTGTCGCAGACCGAGAAGACGTCCGGCATGCGGTGGCTGATCAGGATCACGGCGATGCCCTGGTCGCGCAGGCGACGGATGAGGTTCAGCACCTCGGCCACCTGGCGCACGCTGATCGCCGCCGTCGGCTCGTCCATCAGCACGATGCGCGCATCGGAAAGGCGGGTGCGGGCAATGGCGACGGCCTGGCGCTGGCCGCCGGACATCTGCTTGACCAGATCGCGCGGCCGCGTCTCGGATTTGAGCTCCTTGAAGAGGTCGCCGGCGCGCTTGTACATCGTCGCATAGTCGAGGATGCGGAACGGCCAGACGCCGCGGCGCAGCTCCCGGCCAAGGAAGACATTGGCGGCGGCGGTCAGGTTGTTGCAGAGCGCGAGATCCTGGTAGACGACCTCGATGCCGCTCTCGCGCGCCTCGACCGGCTTGTGGAAGTGGACCTCCTGGTCCTGCACCCGCATCGTGCCGTGCGAGGGCGGAAAATTGCCGGCGATGATCTTCACCAGCGTCGACTTGCCGGCGCCATTGTCCCCCATCAGCCCGACGACGGCGCCCGGCTCGATGGTCAGCGACACGTCGTTCAGGGCCTGAATCGCCCCGAAATGCTTCGATATTCCCTTGAGTTCCAGGACGCTCATCCCGGCGCTCCTCCCTGCCGCGCAGGCCGTTGATCGGCCCGTCGCTTCCCTCGTTTCCGTCCGGCGAAGCCGTCCGATCCTCGAATTAACCCTTATGGGCGTGTCTGGGCGACGTCAATCCGAACATCAGACAAATACATTTCGATGCCGCCGATGCAGAAAGCCGAAACAAGGCAAATATTGACCGTAAGCGCTTTCATTTTCAGAAAAATCGAGAACCACAATGTTAAGCACCACTTCAATTCAGGTAATTTGCGACGCACAATATTTACATGGCACTGCGTCATGGATCGTTTCATAGGATTAATCGCATTGACTTTGTTCGATTTCGGAATTTAGTTGCTATGCCCCGCAGCGGCAACGGAACAATCCGTGCGCCGCGCTGTCCCCGGAAAGTCCGGGGATGGCGCGAAGCGAGACCCAATCGGCCGGCGGGCGGCGGAAGCTATACTGTCTCGGGAGGACACCATGAAAAAGACACTGGCGATTCTGTCTCTCGCCACCACCTGCCTGGCGATCGGCCTTGGCGCGGCGCGCGCCGAGGACAAGGTCCTGGCGATCGTCGTGAAGGGTCTCGACAACCCCTTCTTCGAGGAGATCAACAAGGGCTGCCAGAAGTGGAATGCCGAAAATCAGGGCAAGGGCTATACTTGCCTCTATACTGGCCCTGCTTCCAGCAATGACGAAGCCGGCGAAGTGCAGATCGTCGATGACCTTCTGACGAAGGGCGTCGCGGCGATCGCCATCTCGCCCTCCAATGCTCCGGCCATGGCCAACCTTCTGAAGCAGCGCGCCCCGACCATCCCGGTGATGACGGTCGACGCGGACCTGAACAAGGAAGATTCCGCCCTGCGCAAGGCCTATCTCGGCACCGACAACTACCTGATGGGCGTCAAGATGGGCGAAGAGCTGCTGAAGCATAAGAAGGGCGGCACCGTCTGCCTTCAGCTCGGCAACGTCGCCGCCGCCAACATCGCCGCCCGCGCCGCCGGCGTGCGCGACACGCTGGCCGGCGCCAAGGATGTCGACAAGCTGACCGGCCAGAACGGCTGGACGGAACCGGCGGGCTGCCCGCTCT
Source organism: Hyphomicrobiales bacterium (assembly GCA_017305815.1). GTDB lineage: Bacteria > Pseudomonadota > Alphaproteobacteria > Rhizobiales > Kaistiaceae > Kaistia > Kaistia nematophila. Next base: position 763 of record JAFKJZ010000042.1, on the reverse strand, counting down.
TCACCAACGATCAGTCCGACCTCGCCAACCAGCAGATGAGCGACACCTTCACCGCCAATCCGAAGCTCGATGCCTTCGTGCTGGTCGGCGGCTGGGCCCAGTTCGCCCCGCAGGCCTATGCGCAGGTCACGGACGGCGTGATGGACCGGCTGAAGAGCAAGGACCTCGTCATCATCGCCGGCGACACGCTGCCGCCGCAGATCGAAGCGCTGAAGGCCGGCCGCAGCCATGCCCAGATCGGCCAGCGTCCGTTCGAGATGGGCTACAAGGCCCCCGACGCCATGATCAAGCTGATCAATGGCAAGAAGGTCGACGAGATCCTGTATACGGGCCTCGACGTCTGCCTGCCCGAGAACGTCGACAACTGCCTGGCCAAGTAGGCCGGACATCGTTTGCCGGATCGCCGGGTCCGGTACGGAAAGGGGCGTCTCGACGCCCCTTTCTTTTTGCCCGCCGGCAGGTGCAACGACGGATCGAACCCTCTATACCGGGCCGGGGACTGGCTACCAGACGAGGACAATCGACCATGCGCCGCACCATCCTGGCCCTTTCGCTTCTGCTGGCCGCCACTCCGGCCTTCGCCTGCACCGAAGCCGAATTGCAGGCCAAGTCGATCTCGCTCGCCGAACTGGTCAAGGCCATCACCACCAAGGACCCGAGCAAGGCCCAGGACTGGCGCCGCCGGCAGGTCGCAGTCGACCGCGTCGCCGAGCGGACCACCGATTTCGACGAGATCTGCGCCGCCTACGACAAGGCGATCGAG
>JAFKJZ010000041.1 GCA_017305815.1 Hyphomicrobiales bacterium | reverse complement strand
GGTCGTTTCGATATGATCGTCCTGCATGGCTTCCTGATGTTCCACCGCCTGAAGGACGAAAGCCCGGAAGACCGCCAGTTGGGCCAGGATGTGTTCGACATCTTCCTGAAGGACATGGACGGAACGCTGCGCGAAATGGGCGTCGGCGACCTTTCGGTGCCCAAGAAGCTGAAGAAGATGGCCGAGGCCTTTTTCGGCCGGATTCGCGCTTATGACGAGGCGCTCGCCTCCGGCGACCGAGCCAAGCTCGTCGACGCGATCGAGCGCAACATATTTCCGGATGGCGCTCCGGCCGGCGTCGGCGGGCAGATCGCGAGCTATGTCGAGGCGTCGGTCACGACGCTCGCGGCTGAGTCGCTTCCGACGATCTTCTCCGGTCGCCTCGACTACGCCTCCCTTCCCACTCCTTCCGCGGCAGCATGATGACCGAGCTCCAGTTCCACCGACATTTCGACGTCTCCCATCTCGGCAACTCGGGCCAGAAGCTGCATCTGGTCGCCGAGCCCGCCGAGCGTGCGGAGCTTGCGAAGGATTTCGACCTGCTGGGGCTCGACAGCCTCGAAGCCGATCTCGACATTACGCCCTGGGGCGTGAAGGGCGTCCGGGTGGAGGGGCGGTTGCGCGCCGATGTCGTGCAGGCCTGCGTCATCACGCTGCAGCCGGTGCCCGCCCATATCGACGACCGATTCTCGCTGAGCTTCCTGCCGGCCGACGCGATCGCCGCCGATCCGAAGACGGTCGCGGAGGCCGAGGTGATCGTCGTCTATGACGAAGAGGATCCGCCGGAGCCGCTCGAGGGGAACTCGATCGACTTCGGGCCGATCGTGGCCGAGCAGCTGGCGCTGGCGCTCGATCCCTATCCGCGTGCGCCCGGAGCCTCGTTGGAGGGTGGCGAGCATGACGGGGGGACAAACCCCGGCTCGCCCTTCGCCGCCCTGTCGAAGCTGCGCGATAAATGATAGCAAAGGCCTTGAATCGGCCACACGGTGATTGAAAGAGTGTTGTCTCACCGGCTGAAACAGTTATTTTCCAGCGCCGTCGTCGCCGGGCTCTTCGCTCAGAGCGGCCGCGTCGAACAGGGGCGGAATGGTTCAAGCGATTAGAATAGCGATCGACGCAATGGGCGGCGATAACGGACCCGCGACGGTGCTTGCGGGGGCCGATATCGCGCTCGTCCGTCGTCCCGAGCTGCGCTACCAGCTCTTCGGCGAGGAGCGGGCGGTCGTGCCGCTCCTCGAATCCTATCCGCGCGTCAAGGCGGCCTCGACCTTCACGCATTGCGACGTCACCGTGCAGATGGACGACAAGCCCAGCCAGGCCCTGCGCAAGGGCCGCTGGAAGTCGTCGATGTGGCGGGCGCTCGACGCCGTCAAGAAGGGCGAGGCGGATGTCGCGCTCTCCGCCGGCAACACCGGCGCGCTGATGGCGATGTCGAAGTTCTGCTTGCGCACCATGGCCGGCATCGAACGCCCGGCGCTGGCGGCGATCTGGCCGACGCTGCGGGGCGAGAGCGTGGTGCTCGACGTCGGCGCCACCATCAACGCCGATGCCCAGCAGTTGATCGATTTCGCCATGATGGGCGGCGCGATGGCGCGTGCACTGCTCGACATCGAGAAGCCGACCGTCGGCCTGCTCAATATCGGCGTCGAGGAGATGAAGGGGCTCGAAGAGGTTCGGGTCGCCGGCCAGCTCCTCCGCGAAGCCGACCTCAAGCACCTGAAATATATGGGCTTCGTCGAAGGCGACGATATCGGCAAGGGCACGGTTGACGTCGTCGTCACCGAAGCGTTCGCCGGCAATATCGCGCTGAAGACCGCCGAGGGCACCGCCCGCCAGATCTCGACGCATCTGCGCGATGCGATGAGCCGGACGCTGATGGGCAAGATCGGCTATCTCTTCGCCAAGGGCGCGTTCCAGCAGCTGCGCCAGAAGCTCGATCCGCGCGCGTCCAACGGCGCGGTCCTGCTCGGCCTCAACGGGGTTGTCATCAAGAGCCATGGCGGCACGGACGGCGTCGGCTTCGCCAACGCCATCGAGGTCGGCTACAGCATGGCCAAGAATGACTTCCTGTCCAAGATCAATCAGGATCTCTCCGACTATCACCGCGCCGGCTTCGCGCGGGGAGTGGCAGCGATCGTCGATGAAGGTGTAATGTGAGTTTCATCCGTTCGGTCGTCCTCGGCTGCGGCAGCTACCTGCCCGAGAAGACCCTGACCAACGCCCAGCTGTCGGAAATGGTGGAGACCTCGGACGACTGGATCGTCCAGCGTACCGGCATCCGTGAACGTCACATCGCGGCGGAGGGCGAACTGACCTCAGACCTCGCCACCGCCGCCGCCAAGCTGGCGCTGGCCGATGCGGGGCTTACGGTTGGCGAGATCGACATGATCATCGTCGCCACCGCCACGCCGGACGACACCTTTCCCGCCACCGCCGTCACGGTGCAGCGCAAGCTCGGCATGGAGCATGGCGCGGCCTTCGACATGCAGGCCGTCTGCTCCGGCTTCGTCTTCGCGCTGTCGACTGCCGACGCGTTCATCCGCGCCAGCCAGGCCAAGCGCATCCTGGTGATCGGCGCCGAGACCTTCTCCCGCATCCTCGACTGGTCCGACCGCACCACCTGCGTGCTGTTCGGCGACGGCGCCGGCGCCGTCATTCTCGGCGCCTCCGTCCAGGACGGCACCCGCGAGGATCGCGGCGTGCTGACCACGCATCTGCGTTCGGACGGCCGCCACCGTGACAAGCTCTATGTCGACGGCGGTCCGTCTTCGACCGGAACCGTCGGCCACCTGCGCATGGAGGGCCGGGAGGTCTTCAAGCATGCGGTCGGCATGATTACCGACGTGATCGAGGACGCCTTCCGCGCGACCGGCTATGGCGCTGAGGATGTCGATTGGTTCGTGCCGCACCAGGCCAACCTTCGCATCATCGACGGCAGCGCCAAGAAGCTCGGCATCGAGAGCGACAAGGTCGTTCGCACCGTTTCGCTACACGGAAACACTTCGGCCGCCTCCATTCCGCTCGCCCTTTCGGTGGCGCGCGACGACGGCCGCATCAAGCGGGGCGACCTGATCCTGCTCGAGGCGATGGGCGGCGGCTTCACCTGGGGCTCCGTTCTCCTACGCTGGTAGGAAATCTGCCTGAGATGCTAGCACCTTAGGATCAAGGACGTTGACCGGTCCTCGCTCTGGCAATAGGCTTGCCTGTGGGGAAGTGACGTTGGGTCGCCAAGCAGAACATCGGGAAACGAGGCCATGTCAGGCAAGACTGTCACGCGCGCCGACCTCTGTGAGGCGGTGTATCAGAAGGTGGGGTTGTCGCGAACGGAATCCGCCGAACTGGTCGAGTCGGTCCTCGACGAGATCAGCGCGTGTATTGTCCGGGGCGA
>JAFKJZ010000040.1 GCA_017305815.1 Hyphomicrobiales bacterium | reverse complement strand
CCACGAAGGCCGGCTTGCCGCCATCGCCGTTCAGCACCGCGACATAGCTCATGCCGGCCGTCGTCGGCGGCGCCACCTCGCGCTCGCTCAGGACGAAGATCGCAAGCCCCGCGGCGATGGCGCCAAAACCGATCGTGGCGACGCGCAGCCGGCGCACGGTGCGCTCCAGCCTCAGAATGCGCGCGCCTTCCGCCAGCGCCGGGCCAACAGACCGGACGCGCGAGAGCAGCGCCGGCCAAAGCCCGGCGGGAGGCGCCTGTTCGCCGGCAGAATCGGCCAGCGGCTGCAGGCGCTCCGCCCAGTCGCCAATGGCCGCGCGCAGCTGGGGTTCGCGCGCGCTGCGCGCCTCGGCCGCTTCGCGTTCCGGCCGCTCGAGCGTGCCGAGCACATATTCGCCCGCCAGCCCGTCGATATCGTCGTCATCGGCCACCGAGGCACTCCTTCAAGGCGATCAGGCTCCGTCGCAGGATCGTCTTCACGGTCGCGACGGGCTTGTCGAAGCGGCGCGACAGTTCCTCCCGGCTATAGCCATAGCTATAGGCCAGCAGGACCATGCCGCGCCGATCGGGCTCCAGTCCTTCGAGGCAACGCCGTAACTCCGCCCCCGTCATGCCGTCCGTCGCGGTGCCGGGGGCCGGCAAGGTGTCGGCCAGCGCCTCGTCGATAACGACCGCGGTCTTCGATACGCGCTCCGGCCCCTTGCGGATGGCGTCGATCGCCGCATGGCGCGCAATCGTCGTCATCCAAGTCATGGGGGACGCTACCGACGGATCGAAACGGTCGGCGTGGTTCCAGATCCGGACCCATGCCTCCTGCAGCGCCTCTTCAGCGGCTGCCTCACTGACAGCGATACGGCGGACCACGGCGAAAAGTTTCGCGGAAGTCCGGTCATAGAGCCCTTTGAAGGCGGCCTCGTCGCGCGAGGCGACCTCGCGCATCAGCGCGACCAGTTCCGCCTGTGCAGGTGCGTCGAAAACCCGTTGGATCAAGGTCGTCCTCCCGTCCCGGCCGATCGGGTTGGCTAAGTCTAGGCGAAACTCGGCGATCCGGCCATGGGCTCGACGACGGCGGAGAGAAGCCACGCATCGGAACGGCGCGCGATCCGCCTTGCTACCGCCCTCGGCGACCGCTACATCCCGCGCATGGCTCCTCCTCTGCTCCTCCTTCAGGACATCCGCCTCACCTTCGGTGGCCGTCCGCTCATCGAAAACGCGACGCTCTCCGTCTCCGCCGGCGAGCGTCTTTGCTTTGTCGGCCGCAACGGCTCCGGCAAGTCGACGCTGCTGAAGATCGCCGCCGGCACGGTCGAGGCGGATTCCGGCACGCGCTTCGTGCAGCCCGGCGCGACCTTGCGCTACCTGCCGCAGGAGCCGGATCTTTCGGCCTATGCGACAGTGCGCGCCTATGTCGAAGCGGGCCTCGGGCCGGGCGACGATCCCTATCGCGCGACCATGCTGATGGAGGCGCTGGGCCTGACGGGCAACGAGGCGCCGGACCAGCTTTCCGGCGGCGAGGCGCGCCGCGCCGCGCTGGCGCGCGCCATCGCGCCGGAACCGGACGTGCTGCTGCTCGACGAGCCGACCAACCATCTCGACCTGCCGGCGATCGAATGGCTGGAAGAGACGCTGAAGTCGATGCGCTCGGCGCTCGTCCTGATCAGCCATGACCGCCGCTTCCTGGAGCGCCTGTCGAAGGCGACGCTGTGGCTCGACCGCGGCACGACGCGCCGGCTGGAACAGGGCTTCACCGCCTTCGAGGAATGGCGGGACAACGTCCTGCACGAGGAAGAGAAGGAGCGCGAGCGCCTCGACCGCAAGATCAGCCAGGAGCTCGACTGGGTCCGCTACGGCGTCACCGCCCGGCGCAAGCGCAACATGGGCCGCCTGCGCAAGCTCGAGGGCCTGCGCCAGGAGCGCCGCGACCAGCGCCGCGCCGTCGGCAGCGTCAAGCTCTTGGCGAGCGAGGGCGACGTTTCCGGCAAGTCGGTGATCGAGGCGATCGATGTCTCGAAGTCGTACGGCGAGCGCGCCATCGTGCGCGATTTCTCGACCCGGATCCTGCGCGGAGACCGCATCGGCCTCGTCGGCGCGAACGGCGCCGGCAAGACGACGCTGCTGAACCTGCTGACCGGCGTGCTCGCGCCCGACAGCGGCATCATCAAGCTCGGCACCAACCTGCAGATGGTGAGGCTCGACCAGCGCCGCGAAAGCCTGGACGCCAACCTCCGCCTCGCCGACGCGCTGACCGAAGGGCGCGGCGACAACGTCATGGTCAACGGCCAGCCGCGCCATGTCATCGGCTACATGAAGGACTTCCTGTTCACGCCCGAACAGGCGCGCGCGCCGATCACGGCGCTATCCGGCGGCGAGCGCGGCCGTCTGATGCTGGCCCGGGCGCTCGCCCGTCCGTCCAACCTCCTGGTGCTCGACGAGCCGACCAACGATCTCGACCTCGAGACGCTGGACCTGCTGGAAGAGCTGCTCGACGACTATGAGGGCACGATCCTTCTCGTCAGCCACGACCGCGACTTCCTCGACCGCGTCGCCACCTCGGTGATCGTCGCCGAGGGCGACGGCCGCTGGACCGACTATGCCGGCGGCTACACCGACATGCTGGCGCAGCGCGGCGCCGCAGCGCCGACCCGCACCGTCGCCAAAACCGAGCGCAAGGACGACAAGAAGCCGGCCGCCGACAAGGCGCCCGCCTCCAGGGGCAAGCTCTCCTTCAAGCAGAAGCACGCGCTGGAGACGCTGCCGGCGAAGATCGAGGCGCTAACCGCCGAAATCGCGAAGCTGGAAGCGACGCTTGCCAAACCGAACCTGTTCGCCAGCGACCGCAAGGCGTTCGACACGGCGAATACCCGCCTCGCCGCCGCGCAGCATGAGCGCGACGCGGCCGAGGAGGAATGGCTGACGCTGGAAATGCTGCGCGAGGAACTGGCGGGCTAGGCTTCAAGCAAGCCCCTCACCCAACCCTCTCCCGCAAGCGGGCGAGGGCTTGTGGCCGGCGGCGCTTGCAGCGTGGAGCTCGATGTGTCGACAGGGTTCGGCGAGCCCCCTCGCCCGCTTGCGGGAGAGGGTCGGGGTGAGGGTCTTCCCTACCCCATCCGCCGCACGCTCTCGCGCACGACCAGTTCACACGGCAGCCGCACCTTCGAGGTCGAGGGGCTGCCATCGCGCGCCGACGCCATCCGCCGCAACAGGTCGGCCGCGGCGAGCCGGCCCATCTCGGTGCGCGGCTGGCGCATCGTCGTCAACGCCGGATCGTAGTGCACGGCATATTCGGTATCGTCGAAGCCGATGACGGACACGTCGCCGGGAATGCTGACGCCGCCGTTCTTCAGCGCGCGCATAAAGCCCAGCGCGATTTCGTCGGCCGCCGCGAAGACCGCCGTCGGCTTGTCGGCGAGCGCGAAGAAG
>JAFKJZ010000039.1 GCA_017305815.1 Hyphomicrobiales bacterium | reverse complement strand
GCGGCGCCGGCGGCCTATGCGATCTCGCGCTTCTGGTTTTCCGGCAAGTCAGCGCTGATGATGGTCATCCTCGCCTTGCAGATGCTCTCGCCGCTGGTGATCCTCGTGCCGCTCTACCGCTACATGAGCGCGCTCGGCCTCATCAACAGCCACTTCGGCGTCACCATGGTCTACATCGCCGTCAGCGTGCCGATGTGCACCTGGCTGGTGAAGAGCGCGATCGACAACATCCCGAAATCGCTCGAGGAAGCCGCGGCAATAGATGGCTGCAGCCGCTTCGGCACCTTCTGGCGCATCACGCTGCCGCTCGCGGCTCCCGGCCTCGCCTCCGCCTTCATCCTGATCGTGATCCTGAACTGGTCGCAGTTCCTGATCCCGTTCCTGCTTCTGAACAAGGACGCGCAGCTGCCGATCTCGGTCGCGATCTTCAACTTCTCCGGCACCTCCAACGCCTCGACCACCCAGGTGCTCGCCGCCGCGTGTCTCGTCGCCGTCGTGCCGGCGATCGTCGCCTTCCTCCTTCTGCAGCGCATGATCGTCGGCGCGCTCACCGCCGGCGCCGTCAAAGGCTGACCCCGATCCGACCGATTTCCCCCATATCCCTATCTGAGACGGAGAATTCCCCATGTCCCTGACCCTCCAGCAGCGGCTCGCCCGCATCGACGTGCGCGTCGAGGAACTGGGGTTCTGGCGCGAGCGCGAGACCGTGGCGGTCGATGGCTGGCAGTTCAACGGCGCGCCGATCGCGATGGGCGGCTTCTGGCCCAAGAAGGACGGCACCGTCACCTTCGACGCCGCCGCCGCGATACCCGACCACTGGTCGCTCGAGGATACGCGCCTGCTGATCGATGTCGGCGGCGAGAGCCTGATCACGCTGACGCCCGAGGGTGACGGCGCCGAAAAGCGCTTCGGCCTCGACCCGTTCCACCAGGAATTCCCCGTCCCCGGCCGCCGCTTCAGGATCCATGTCGACGCCGTCGCCCGCCTGCCCTTCGGCGAGCCGGTGCGCGAGCCGCGCCTGACGCGGGCGCATCTCGCCTGGATCGACCAGCCGGTGCACGAGCTCGCCTTGCTGCTGCGCCAGGTGTCGGAGGCCTCGCACTTCCTCGGCGACCATGAGGTGGTGCCGCACCTGATCACCGCCGCCGAGCAGACCTTCGCGGCGCTCGACTGGCCGTCGGCGACGCAGGACTATGTCGCCCGCACGGCGCCGCAGCACGGCCAGCAGAAGATCTGGCAGCTGCCGCCGCTGAAAGCCAATCCGGAAGGCCTGCGCCAGGATCACCGCGCCAGCGTCCAGCGCGCGCTGAACGACCTGCGCGACAGGCTGAAGGGCCTGAAGGCGCGCTATCCGCAGCAGGGCAATCTCGGCATCACCGGCCATGCCCATATCGATCTCGCCTGGCTCTGGCCCTATGACGAGACCCGCCGCAAGGCGCGCCGCACCTTCAACACGGCGCTGCGCCTGATGGAGCGCTTCCCCGACTTCGTCTTCAACCAGTCGACCGCCGCCTATTACGCGCAGATCGAGGAAGACGACCCCGCCCTCTTCAAGGAGATCCAGGCCGCGGTGAAGAGCGGCCAGTGGGAAACCATCGGCGGCATGTGGGTCGAGCCCGACACCAACATGCCGACCGGCGAGAGCTTCGTGCGCCAGATCCTCTACGGCCAGCGCTATTTCGAGGAGAAGTTCGGCGTCCGCCACCGCGTCTGCTGGCTGCCGGACTGCTTCGGCTTCTCGCCGGCGCTGCCGCAGCTGCTGCAGCAGGGCGGCATGGACTCCTTCTTCACCATCAAGGTGAACTGGTCGGAGACCAACAAATTCCCGCATGACCTGTTCCAGTGGGAAGGCCTCGACGGCAGCCGCGTGCTGGCGCACACCTTCGACAATCCGGTGCGCGGCTATAACGGCTCGACCGAGCCGGAGGCGATCCTCGGCACCTGGGGCAATTTCCGCGGCAAGACCATCCATGACGAGAGCCTGCTCGCGGTCGGCTATGGCGATGGCGGCGGCGGCGTGACGCCGGAGATGCTGGAGCGGCAGGCCCAGCTCGCCGACTTCCCGGCCGTGCCCTCGCTGAAGCCGGTCCGCGTCGAGGACGTGTTCGCCCGCATGCACGCGGTTCCCGCTTCCGAAGTGCCGGTCTGGCAGGGCGAGATCTACCTCGAGCTGCACCGCGCCACGCTGACGACGCAGAGCCACACCAAGCGCCTGCACCGCCATGCCGAGCGCGCGCTGATCACCGCCGAGACGGTGGCCTCGCTCGCCAACCTGCTGGGCGGCGCCCGGCCGGAAAGCCTGGAAAACGCCTGGCGCAAGGTGCTCAAGAACGAGTTCCACGACATCCTGCCCGGCTCCGGCATCCGCGAGATCTACGAGGATGCCGAGCGCGAACTCGGCGAGGCGCTCGCGACCGGCCTTGCCGCCCAGAAGGATGGCCTCGCCGCGCTGGTCGGCCGGCTGCCGAAGGGCGACGCCCGGAACGCGCTCGTCGTCGTCAATCCCGACCTGCATGGCCGCCCGGTCCGCGTCGAGGTCGACGGCAAGCCGATCGCGCTCGACGCGACCGTGCCGGCGCTGGGCATCAGCGTCATCGGCGACGAGAACCTGGCGCCGACCGCCGGCCTCAGCGTCTCGAAGCAGAAGCTGGAAAACAGCCTGATCCGCGTCACGCTCAACCCGGACGGCACGCTCGCCAGCCTCTATGACAAGCGCAACGGGCGCGAGGCGCTGGCGGGACGCGGCAACCAGCTCTGGGTCTATCCGATGGACAAGCCCCGCAACTGGGATGCCTGGGACCTCGAGGACGATTACGCCGCCCACGGCCTGGAACTGACCTCCTTCGAGAGCTTCGAGGTGGTCGAGGACACGCCGCACCGCGCCGCGATCCGGATTGTGCGGAAGTTCCGCGACTCGACGATCACCCAGACGCTGCAGCTCTGGGCCAACGCGCCGCGCCTCGACATCAAGACCGATCTCGACTGGCACGACCGCCGCGTCCTGCTGCGCACCCAGACCCCGGTCGACGTGCGTTCCGACTTCGCCACCTTCGAATGCGCCTTCGGCGTCGTCCGCCGCTCCACCCACAACAACACGTCGTGGGACGAGGCCCGCTTCGAGGTGCCGGCGCATCGCTTCGCCGATCTCTCGGAGCCGGGGTTCGGCGTGGCGCTGCTCAACAACGGCAAGTATGGCCACAGCATCAAGGGCAACCTGCTCGGCCTCAGCCTGCTGCGCGCGCCGATCTACCCCGATCCGCTGGCGGACGAAGGCGAGCAGAGCTTCGTCTATTCGCTGATGCCGCATGCCGGATCCTGGAACGAGGGCGGCGTGCGCGAGGAAGCGCTCGACCTGAACCAGCCGCTGCTGGCGACCCGCGCGTCGAACGTCGCGACCGGCACGCAGGCGCCGATCGCCGTC
>JAFKJZ010000335.1 GCA_017305815.1 Hyphomicrobiales bacterium | reverse complement strand
ACCGGCGCCTGCGTTCCCGCGACCGCCGATGAACAGCTTTCCACGCAATTCCGAGATCATTGCATCCGTCCCTGCGGCCCCGCGAACGGCCCGCCCAAGCCAAAACCCGTCGCGACAAAGCTCCATCGGAGCCGAACATTCGGTCAGAATATAGCATTACTACGCAAGCACAAGGCCACTGGCCGAGCGAGTTGTGGAAGCGGTGAGACGCCCTGGGTCTGATCAGCCAAATCTTTGCATTGCATCGGTTTTTCAGCATGTTCGGCGAGGGGATCCCTCCCCCCGCACCAACGGTTCCCGGGCGGTTTCGGGCCGCTTCGGAACCAATCGCTAGCCAGATTTATAGTTTTACTACGAAGACACGCCGGGAAGCCGGTTCTCTATCGCCGTGGCACGATGTCGGGGCTGCCATCCCTGAAGGAGGCGCCGCGTCGCCACCACCGCCGCCTCCCGGAGCGCGCGGCGCTCGCCGGCCGATTGACAGCCCCGGCATCGCGTGCATAGCTATGCAAGGCCACAAAACATAACGGGTCGTTGCGGAAAGTCCGAGAGACAGCCGCCGGGTTTTGGAGCCGGAGGACAGGCGCGCCAACGCCTATTCGCCGGCGGGCGGAATCATCAAGACGAGGGAAGACGGACAGCCGGAGACGACAAGAACGGAGCCCCGGCGGCCAGGGCGCTCCATCAAGGGAGGAGTGGTTCATGGTCCATAAGCTCATCTCCGGCGCGCCAGGCATCAAGCGGCGCGACATCCTCAAGGGCGCAGGCCTGATCGGCATGGCGGGCGTGTTCCCGGCCATCCTCACGCGGCCGGCCTTCGCTGCCGACAAGCCGACCGTCGTCAACTCGATCCGGTCGCTTTCGAACCCCTATCATGCGACCTGGAACAAGGGCGGCGCCGCCTTCGCCAAGTCGGTCGGGGCCGACTACGTCACCCTCGTTACCGAGGGCAACAGCGAGAAGGGCATCGCCGACATCAAGGCGATCCTGGCCAAGACGGGCGGCAACGCCGTGATCAATGTCGACCCGAACGACAGCCCGGACGCCCGCCCGATCGTAGAGGCGGCCAAGGCCGCCGGCGCCTATGTCGTCACGCAGTGGAACAAGCCGGCCGACCTGCATCCCTGGGATTTCGATCCCAACTATGTCGCCCACATCTCGTTCAGCGGCGTGCCCTACGGCAAGGCGATGGCCGAGACGCTGATCAAGCAGATGGGTGGCAAGGGCGGCATCGTCGCTCTCGGCGGCATCGAATCGAACATCCCTGCGATCGAGCGCAAGAAGGGCCTGATGGAGGCGCTCGCCGCCAATCCGGACATCAAGCTGCTCGACTACCAGGTCGCCAACTGGTCGGCGACCGAGGCGCTCGAGAAGACCAATGCCTGGCTCACCCAGTTCGGCGACCAGATCGGCGGCATCTGGGCGGCGAATGACGACATGGCGCTCGCCGCCGTCGAGGCGCTGCGCGCCGATGGTCGCGCCGGCAAGGTGCCGGTGACCGGCATCGACGGCATCCAGCTCGCCGTCGAGGCGATCCAGAAGGGCGAACTCGCCGGAACCGTCGCCTGGGACCCCTACTGGCAGGGCGGCATGGGCCTGGCCATCGGCTACGCCGCCAAGACCGGCGTCTTCGACCCGGCCAAGGAGCCGAAGGACCATCGCGAGTTCTACGGCAAGGGCGTCATCATCACCGCCGACAACGCCAAGGCCTATTACGACGAGAACATCGCCTCCGAGCCCAAGATGGACTGGTCGGATATCTGGGGCCGGGTGACGGGCCAGATCGCCTACGACTGACCTCCCGGGGCGGGCGCGCCGCCTGACGACCTCCGCGCGCCCATCGCCGGCTCCTGCGTAACGGAGCCGGCGACCTGGCGCGGCGTCCTCCGCGAGCCTCGGCGTTCGCCGCGCCCGCGCTCCCGCTTGATTTCGCATGAGGCGTTCCTGCCGATGACCATCGATGCTTCCATCTCCGCCAGCCAGCCCGCGCCGCGGCGCCGCTGGCGCATCGCCGCCTGGGCGCCGCTGATCGTGCTGGTGCTGCTCTGCGGCCTGATCACCGCGATCAATCCCAATTTCATGACCTTCGGCAACATGGTCCGCATCAGCCAGGCGGCGATGATCCCGCTGGTGCTCGGCCTCGGCGCCACCTTCATCATCCTGATGGGCTCGATCGACCTGTCGGTCGAGGGCGGACTGACGCTCTCCGCCGTCATCCTGTCGATGCTGGTGCTGAACGGCGCCAACGCGAACGCCTTCGGCGTTTTCGGCATCCTCATCGTGCTTCTCGTCGGCGCCGGCGTCGGCTTCGCCAACGGCGTCATCCATGTCCGCCTGAAGATCCCCTCCTTCATGGTGACGCTGGGAATGTGGTTCGTCGGCGTCGGCGCCGCCAACGCGCTGCTCGGCGGCATGGCGATCCGCATCAACGACCCGATGATCCGCAGCCTCGCCATCGAGCGCTTCCTCGGCTTTCCATGGGGCGTCTGGCTGGCGCTGTTCTGCCTGCTGGTCGCGCTGGTGATCCAGAATCACACCCGCCTCGGCCGCTACATCTACGCGCTCGGCGGCGGCGAGGACCTGGCGGCGCTGTCCGGCATCCCGGTCGGCCGCGTCCGCATCCTGACCTTCACGCTCGCCGGCGTGTTCTACGCCGTCGGCGGTGTTCTGGCGGCGGCCCAGCTCGGCCTCGGCAACGCCCAGATCGGCAATGGCCGCCTGTTCACCACCGTCACCGCCGTCGTCGTCGGCGGTACGGCCCTCTCCGGCGGCCAGGGCAGCGTGTTGCAGACGCTGGTCGGCGTGCTGATCGTCGTCGTGCTGTCGAACGGCATGGTGCTCATGGGCGTGCCGCCCAGCGTGCAGATCGGCGTGCAGGGCCTGATGATCATCGCGGCGGTCGCGCTTTCGATCGACCGCAAGCGCATGCGGATCGTCAAATGAGCGCGCCGATCATCCGCCCCGCCCCGCCCGGCTCCGACACGCCGCCGGCGCTTGCCCTCCACCATGTCGACAAGCGCTTTCCCGGCGTCCATGCGCTGAAGGACGTCTCGATCGAGATCCGTCCGGGCGAGGTCGTCGGCCTGGTCGGCGAGAACGGCGCCGGCAAGTCGACGCTGATGAAGATCCTCAGCGGCGTCTACCAGCCGGATTCGGGCGAGATCCGCCTGAATGGCCAGAAGACCCGCTTCGTCAGCGCCTCGGACGCCATGCGCCAGGGCATCGGCATGGTGTTCCAGGAGCAGTCCCTGCTCACCAACCTGACCGTCGGCGAGAACATCTATCTCGGCAACGAGGCGCAGTTCACCCGCTTCGGCATCGTCGACTGGCGCGCGCTCTACGCCGCCGCTTCGCGCCAGCTCGCCAAGGTGCAGATCGACGCCGACCCGCGCACGCGGGCGGAGGATCTCGATTTCGCGGCGCGGCAGATGGTGGAGCTCGCCAAGGCGCTGACGCTGGAGGAGAACGCGCCCGGCCATCTCGTCATCCTGCTCGACGAGCCGACCTCGGTGCTGGAGCGGGCCGAGATCGACATCCTGTTCGCCCGCGTCCGCGCGCTGCGGGCCCGCGCTTCGTTCATCTTCGTCTCGCACCGGCTCGGCGAGGTGCTGGAACTCTCCGACCGCATCTATGTGATGAAGGACGGCGCCGTCGTCGCCGAGCTCGCGGCCGCGGAGGCCGACGTCACGCAGCTGCACCACTGGATGGTGGGCCGCAGCCTGCAGGCCGAATATTATCGCGAGCCGCTGCAGAAGCCCTATCGCGACGAAATCGTGCTGGAGCTCGACAGGCTCGGCCACCAGGGCGCCTATCGCGATGTCAGCTTCAAGCTGCATGCCGGCGAGATCCTCGGCATCGCCGGCGTCATCGGCTCCGGCCGCGAGGAACTGACCCGTACCCTCGCCGGCTTCGCGCCGCACGACGCCGGCCGGCTGCTCGCCGCCGGCCGCGAGGTGAAGCTGCGCACGCCGGCCGAGGCCGTCGATATCGGCATCGGCTACATCCCGCGCGAGCGCCGGGTCGAGGGGCTGGTGCTGTTCCTGCCCGTCGCCGCCAACATCACGCTCGGCGACCTCGGCACGCTGACGAAGAACGGACTGATCGACACGCGCGAGGAAAAGCGGCTGGCCCAGAACTGGGTGCAGAAGCTGAGGATCCGCACGCCCGGCATCCACACGCTCTGCCTCAACCTCTCCGGCGGCAACCAGCAGAAGGTCGTGCTGGCGAAGTGGCTGAACGCCAAAGCGCGCATCCTCATCCTCGACCACCCGACGCGCGGCCTCGACGTCGGCGCCAAGGAGGAGGTTTACGAATTGATCCGGGCCGTTACCGCCGAAGGCGTCGCCGTCATCCTGACCTCGGACACTTTGGAGGAGACGATCGGATTGAGCCACACGGTGCTGGTGATGCGCGACGGCGCCATCACCCACCGTGTCGGCGCCGAACCCGGCCACAAGCCGCAGCAGGTCGATCTCATCGGACACATGGTTTGACGATGAACAGCATCCTCGACACCTTCCGCTCCGACGGGCTGAGGCAATGGCTGCCGCTCGCCACGCTCGTCATCCTCGTCATCCTGGTCGGCGCCTTCCAGCCAGCCTTCCTCGATCCGAGCACGCTGCTGCAGCTCGCCAGCGACACGGCGGTGCTGTTCATCCTGGCGACCGGCGTCACCTTCGTCATCATGCTCGGCGGCATCGACCTGTCGATCCAGTCGATGGCGTCGCTTTCGAGCGTCGTCGTGGCGCTGACGCTCGCCCGCTTCGGCTATGGCGCCTTCGCCCTCGCCTTCGGTCTCGGCATCCTGGCGGGGCTGCTCTCCGGCATCGCCCATGTGAAGCTGCGCATTCCCTCCTTCATCGCCACGCTCGCCATGGGCGGCGTGCTCTACAGCGCGGCACTCGTCATCTCGAAGGAGCGTTCGATCACGCTCGGCGAAAGCGAGCGCGGCTATCTCGGCTGGATCACCGGCACGCTGTTCGGCGTGCCGAACGTCGTCGTCATCGGCCTCGTCGTCCTCCTCATCGCGCATGTCCTGCAGAGCCGCACCCGCTTCGGCCGCTACAGCGCGGCGATCGGCGCCGGCGAACCGGCCGCCTATGCCTCGGGCGTCAAGGTCGACCGCCAGAAGGTGATCGCCTTCGTGCTGTCGGGCGCCTGCGCGGCCCTGGCCGGCATCGTCCTCGTCGGCCGCCTCGCCAGCGGCTCACCGACGCTGGCGAGCGAACTGCTGCTGCCGTCGATCGCCGCCGTCGTCGTCGGCGGCACGGCGATCACCGGCGGCGTCGGCAGCATCTGGCGCACGCTCGTCGGCGCTCTGATCATTTCGGTCGTGCGGATCGGCATGACGTTCCTCGGCGTCAACATCTTTGCCCAGAACATCGTCTTCGGCGTCGTGCTGGTGGCGGCCGTCGCCATCACCATCGACCGGTCGAAGATCCCGATCGTCAAATAGGTTTCACCCGCATCCATCGGCCAACAAAAAGGAGCAAAAGCATGGATCTCGGACTGCGCGACAAGGTCGCCGTCATCACCGGCGGCAGCATCGGCATCGGCCTGGCGGTCGCCAAGGGGTTTGCCGCGGAAGGCGCGCATGTCGTCATCGCGGCGCGGGACGCGGGCCGCCTCGCCGCTGCGCGCGACGAGATCCTCGGCGCGCACCCGGTCCAGGTCCTCGCGGTCGATTGCGACGTCGCGACGGCGGTCGGCTGCGACCGCCTGCTGGCGGCTACCGAGGAAGCCTTCGGCGGCGCGGACATCCTGGTCAACAATGCCGGCACCGGCAGCAACGAGACCATCATGGATGCGCCGGACGACAAGTGGCAGTTCTACTGGGACCTGCACGTGATGGCGGCGATCCGCCTGGCGCGCGGGCTGGTGCCCTCGATGAAGCGGCGCGGCGGCGGCGTCATCCTGAACAACGCCTCGATCTGCGCCACCCAGCCGCTCTGGTACGAGCCGATCTACAACGTCACCAAGGCGGCGCTGATCATGGCCTCGAAGACGATGTCGACCGAGTTCATCAAGGACAACGTTCGCATCAACGCCGTCAATCCGGGCTTCGTGCTGACGCCGGACTGGATCAAGACGGCGACGCAGCTGACCGCCGACAAGGGCGGCGACTGGAAGGGCTATCTCGACGGCCTGGCGCGCGAAAACGCGCCGATCGGCCGTTTCGCCTCGCCGGAGGAGGTCGCCGACTTCTTCGTCTTCCTCTGCTCCGACCGGGCGAGCTATTCGGTCGGCTCCACCTATTTCGTCGATGGCGGCATGCTGAAGACGATCTGAATTCATCGATACGGAAACCCGGTTTCCGTTGAACGACGCGCTGACGGGCGCTACGCAGGTGCCCGTCATTTTCGACTGTGGTTGCAACCATGAAATCGCCGAGAAAGTACCCGTCGTCGACGGATGTGGCGCGCCTTGCCGGCGTCTCGCAATCGGCGGTCTCGCGCGCCTTCAACAAGGGCACCAGCGTCTCGGAAGAGACCAGCCGCAAGGTGTTCGAGGCGGCGAAGCAGCTCGGCTACAGCCCGAACTTCCTGCCGCGCATGCTGCGCAAGCATCGCTCCGACCTCGTCGCCATCGTCATCAGCGACAGCGCGAACTCCTTCTACGCGGTCGCGGTCGACGCCTTCTCGAAGGCGCTGCAGGAGACCGGCCACCAGGTGCTGCTGTTCAGCGTCGGCGGCGGCAACGCGCTCGACGGCGTCCTGCCGCGCCTCGCCAGCTATCGCGTCGACGCCATCGTCAGCGCGCTGCCCGTCGTCACGCGGGAGGCGGCGGAGGCCTTCGCGCGCATCCGCATCCCGACGGTTTCCTTCAACACGCCGGCCCGGAACCAGTGGGTCTCCTCGGTCTGCTCCGACAATGCCGGCGGCGGCGCGCTGGTCGCCGATCTCTTCGTCCTGCGCGGCGCCCGTTCGTTCGGATTCATCGGCGGCATGCGCGGCGACTATGCGAGCGACGAACGCCTGCGCGGCTTTCGCGAGCGCCTCGCGACGCACGGCTTCGACGAGGTGCAGACCGCGCGCGGCGACTATGCCTATGAGGGCGGCTTCGCCGCCACCCAGGCGATGACCGGACAGCGCTTGGTGCCGGACGCGCTGTTCTGCGCCAACGACATGATGGCCTTCGGCGCGCTCGACGCGCTGCGGCGGGTGGGATGGCGGGTGCCGGACGACGTGCTGGTCGCCGGCTATGACGACGTGCCGGCAGCAACATGGGGCTCGTTCGATCTGACGACCGTGGTGCACGACCACCAGGCCATGGTCGCCGCCGCGATCGCCATCCTGCATGATCGCATGACCGACAGCGGCACCGACCCCGCCGACGGCGTCACCACCACGGTGCCGGTCCGCCTCGCCGAGCGGGCGACGACGCGGCGCTGACGGAGGCGCGCCCTCCTCGGCGTGTTCCCCGGCCCTGTCTCGCTGTCCTCCGTCGTCATCCCTGCGGAAGCAGGGATCCTCGCAGCCGCGCCATCGGCAGCCTAGCGCGACCGACAACCCGGCCGCATGGATCCCGGCTCGGGGCCGGGATGACGGCGAGCTAGGCACGCGGGGGTAGCCCTGAACTCAGGCGTTGCGCCGCCCCCCGCCCTACGCCCCCACCGCCTCGGCCTGCCTTGCGCCGGTGCGGTTGCCCCGGATCAGGTCGGACGCCTTCTCGCCGATCATCACCGTCGGCGCGTTGGTGTTGGAGGAGACGAGGCGCGGCATGATCGAGCTGTCGCAGACGCGCAGCCCCTCGATGCCGCGCACGCGCAGTTGCGGATCGACGACGGCGTCCTCGCCGTGCCCCATCCGGCAGGTGCCAACCGGGTGATAGGCGGTGCGCGCCGCCGATCGGGCGAAGGCCTGGTATTCGGCGAGGCTGCGCACGCCCTTGCCGGGAATATGCTCGGCCGCGATGAACGGCCGGAACGCCTCCTGCGCCATGATCTCCTGGCTGATCTTCACGCCGTCAACGGCGCGGTCGAGGTCGTAGGGATCGGCGAAGGCGTTGGTGTCGATGCGCGGCGCGGCGGCCGGGTCGGCCGAGCGCAGCGTCACCGAACCGCGCGAGCGCGGCCGCAGGTGGTAGGAATTCAGCGTGCAGCCATTACCGCCCGGCACCGAGCCGACGCCCTTCTCGACGCCGGCGCCGGGCAGGAAATGGAACTGCAGGTCCGGCGTCTTCTCCGCCTTGTCGCCCCACCAGAACGCGCCGCCCTCGACGATGTTCGACGCCACCGGTCCCTTGCCGAGCGCGAGATATTCGAGCCCCGCCATCAGCTTCCAGTGCGGCTTCTTGTACTTGTCGAAGCTGTGCGGCCCGTTCAGCTGGTAGACGATGTCGATATTGGTGTGGTCCTGCAAGTTCTGCCCGACGCCCGGCAGGTCGTGCACGACCGCGATGCCATGCCCGGCGAGATGCGCCGCCGGACCGATGCCGGAGAGCATCAAGAGCTTGGGCGAGCCGATCGCGCCGGCGGCGACGATCACCTCGCGGTCGGCGCGCAGTATCTCGCTGCGGCCGTCGGTGGCGATCTCGACGCCGACGGCGCGGCCCGCGTCGACCACGATCCGCCGCACCAGCACGTCGGTGCGCACGGCGAGGTTCGGCCGGCCGAGCGCCGGCTTCAGATAGCCGACCGCCGTGCTGCAGCGCCGGCCGTTTCGCGTCGTCGTCTGGTAGAAGCCGGTGCCGGCCTGGTGATCGCCGTTGAAATCCGGATTGAACGGCAGGCCCGCTTCCTGTGCCGCCTGCACGAAGACGCGGGTCAGCGGATGCGGATGGCCGCTGCTGGCGCCAAGCGGGCCGCCGCGACCATGGAAGGGACCGACGAAGGTGTCGTTGTCCTCGGAGCGGCGGAACAGCGGCAGCACCTCGCGGAACGACCAGCCGTCGCAGCCCTCCTCCTCGGCCCAGGCGTCATAATCCTCCGGACAGCCCCGGGTGAAGACCTGCGCGTTGATCGAGCTGCCGCCGCCGAGCACGCGCCCCTGCGGATAGGGGATGGTGCGGCCGTCGATGGCGCGGCCGGGTTCCGTCTCGTAGCCCCAGGAAAGCGGACCGGCGGAAATCTTGAAGAAGCCGACGGGCATATGGATGTAGCGGTCGGTATCGCGCGGACCGGCCTCGATGAGCAGCACCGAGACATCGGCATCCTCGCTCAACCGGGCGGCCATGACGCAGCCGGCGGAGCGGCCGCCGACGATGATGTAGTCCGGCATTCCGTTCCTCCGATCGGTTCCGGCGCGCCGGCAGTCTCCCCCCGCCGCCGCGCCGATCCCGCGAAGCGTAAAGCGTTTTCAGGCCGGGTGGAAAGCGGTTCGCGGCAAGAAAGCGCTATCGGTCAGGACGACGCCCTGCGACACGCGGCGCATCTCCCTTGCCGGTCGAAGGCCGCCCCCTATGTGGCCTCATGCCAGCGCCCCGTCAGCGCCGAGCCAGATGCCGTTCGTCTGCCTTCCGGACCGATCCCACGCACGCAACAGCACGGGAGCGCTTGAATGACGGAGTGGATGCGACGCCGAAACGCCGGCCTCAGATGGGTTGCCCTGGCGGGTGTCGCGCTTACCCTGAGCGGCTGCATCGGCGTGTTGAACCCGAAGGGGCCGGTCGGCCATGCCGAGAAGCTGATCCTGGTCAATTCGGTGGCGATCATGCTGACGATCGTCATCCCGACCATCCTCGTCACGCTGGGCGTAGCCTGGTGGTTCCGCGCCTCCAACACGCGGGCGAAATACCAGCCCGAGTTCGTCTATTCCGGCCAGGTCGAGCTGATCGTCTGGGCCATTCCAATCCTCGTCATCGTGCTGCTCGGCGGCATCGCCTGGATCGGCTCGCATGACCTCGACCCGCCGAAGCCGCTGGTCGCCGACGTCAAGCCGCTCGAGGTGCAGGTCGTCTCGCTCGACTGGAAATGGCTGTTCATCTACCCCGAGCAGAACATCGCCACGGTCAACCAGCTGGTCATCCCGGCCGCGACGCCGGTGCATTTCGAGCTCACCTCGTCCTCGGTGATGAACGCGTTCTTCGTGCCGCAGCTCGGCGGCATGATCTACACGATGAACGGCATGCGGACGAACCTGAACCTGCTGGCGAACGAGCCCGGCGAGTTCCACGGCCTGTCGTCCAACTATAGCGGCAACGGCTTTTCCGGCATGCACTTCACTGTCCGCGCCATCCCGGCGGCGGATTTCGCGAGCTGGACGCAGACGGCGCAGCAATCGACCAAAGTGCTCGACGACGCGGCCTATATCGCGCTGTCGCATCCGACCCAGAACGTGCCGCCGACGATCTACAAGCTCGGTTCGCCGGAGCTTTTCCGGTCGATCCTGACGCAGAAGCTCCCCCCGGGCCCCGGACCCGCCACCGGTCCGATGCACGCCGCGCCCGCCGGCGCCGAAGCGCCAAAAGTCGAAATGCCCGCCACGCCGGGAATGCCGGATGCCGAAGCGCCGCACTCCATGATGCCGGCGTCCCTATCGTCGAAGCAGGAGGGATAGGATGCTCGGCAAGCTCACCTGGGCCGCGATCCCCTTCGACCAGCCGATCCCGCTGCTCGCCTCCGCCCTGGTGATCGTGGTGGCGTTCGCCGTGCTCGTCTGGGTCGTGGCCAAGGGCCATGTGCCCTATCTCTGGCGCGAATGGATCACCTCCGTCGATCACAAGCGGATCGGCGTCATGTACACGCTGATGGCGATGGTGATGCTGCTGCGCGGCTTCGTCGACGCGCTGATGATGCGGACGCAGCAGGCCGTGGCGTTCCAGTCGCAGGGCTACCTGCCGCCCGAGCACTACAACCAAATCTTCTCCGCCCACGGCACGATCATGATCTTTTTCGTGGCGATGCCGTTCGTCATCGGGCTGATGAACGTCGTCATCCCGCTGCAGCTCGGCGTGCGCGACGTCGCCTTCCCGACGCTGAACTCCGTCAGCTTCTGGCTCGCCGCCTCGGGCATGCTGCTGATCAACGTCTCGCTCGTCGTCGGCGAATTCTCGCAAGCCGGGTGGCTCGCCTATCCGCCGCTGTCGGAGCTGCAATATTCGCCCGGCGTCGGCGTCGACTACTACATCTGGGCGCTGCAGATATCCGGCGCCGGCACGCTGATGACCGGCATAAACCTGGTCACGACCATCCTGAAGATGCGCGCGCCCGGCATGAGCTATCTGCGCATGCCGATGTTCTGCTGGACCTCGCTCGCCTCCAACCTGCTGATCGTCGCCGCCTTTCCCGTGCTGACCGCCACGCTCGCGATGCTGGCGCTCGACCGCTACCTCGGCTTCCACTTCTTCACCAATGAAGCCGGCGGCAACATGATGATGTATGTAAACCTGATCTGGATCTGGGGCCATCCGGAAGTCTACATCCTCGTCCTGCCGGTCTTCGGCATCTTCTCGGAAGTGATCTCGACCTTCTCCAGCAAGCCGCTGTTCGGCTACCGCTCGATGGTGCTGGCGACGATGTCGATCTGCGTGCTCTCCTTCCTGGTCTGGCTGCATCACTTCTTCACCATGGGCGCCGGCGCCAACGTCAACGCGGTGTTCGGCATCGCCACGATGATCATCGCCGTGCCGACCGGGGTGAAGGTGTTCAACTGGCTCTTCACCATGTATGGCGGCCGCGTCCGCTTCACCTCGCCGGTGCTGTGGACGGTCGGCTTCATGGTGACCTTCGTCATCGGCGGCATGACCGGCGTGCTGATGGCGGTGCCGCCGGCCGATTTCCTCGTCCACAACAGCCTGTTCCTGGTCGCCCACTTCCACAACGTGATCATCGGCGGCGTGCTGTTCGGCGCCTTCGCCGGCTATACCTACTGGTTCCCGAAGGCGTTCGGCTTCACCCTCGACGAAAGGCTCGGCAAGCTCGCCTTCTGGCTCTGGATCGTTGGCTTCTACCTCGCCTTCATGCCGCTCTACGTCGTCGGCCTGCTCGGCATGACGCGGCGCATGCAGCATTACGACGTGCCGGAATGGCGGCCCTGGCTTCTGCTCGCCGCCGTCGGCGCGCTGTTCATCCTCGCCGGCATCGTCGCCCAGGCGGCGCAGCTCTTTGTCAGCATCCGCGATCGCAACCGGCTGCGCGACGTGTTCGGCGATCCGTGGGACGGCCGCTCGCTGGAATGGGCCACCACCTCGCCGCCGCCGGCCTTCAATTTCGCCGTGCTGCCGAATGTCGAGGACGAGGAGCCCTATTGGGGAATCAAGCAGAGGGCGCTCGCCGAACAGCGCCTGGTGCAGGAGCCGGATTACGAGGCGATCGAGATGCCGCGCAATTCGCCGACCGGCGTCGTCACCGCCTTCTTCACGACGATCATGGGCTTCGCGCTGATCTGGCACATCTGGTGGATGGTGCTGCTCGGCCTGGTCGGCGCCTTCGCCACTTTCGTCGTCTTCGCCTGGCGCGATGTCGATGAATACGAGATCCCGGCCGAGGAGGTGGCTCGCCTCGACCGCGAGCGGCGGCGCCAGCGCGAGGAAGCGCTCGCAACCCTGAGGCAACCGGCATGAGCGACGTCGCGGTCAGCCCCGGCACGGACCCCTACCGGGTCGGACATCACCCCCACGCTCCCGGCCACGGCCATGGTCATGGTCACGGCCACCATGGCGACGACGCCACCGGCCATGGCGAGGGCGGTCCGGCCTCGAAGCGAGTCGTCGTCGCCTATGGCTTCTGGATCTTCCTGCTCAGCGACATCGTCATGTTCTCGGCCTTCTTCGCGACCTACGCGGTGCTGGTCGACGCGACGGCCGGCGGCCCGACGGGACACGAGCTGTTCGGGCTGACGCGCGTGGCGATCGAGACGGCGGCGCTGCTGACCTCGAGCTTCGCCTGCGGCCTCGCCATGATCGCCAGCCAGGTCCGCAACCATCTCTGGACCCAGATCGGCCTCTTCGCCACCGGCCTGCTCGGCTTCGTCTTCCTCGTCCTCGAGGTGCAGGAATTCGCGCTGATGATCGCCGAGGGTGCCGGTCCGGCGCGCAGCGCCTTCCTCTCCGCCTTCTTCGCCCTCGTCGGGCTGCATGGCCTGCATGTCTTCTCGGGCCTGCTCTGGCTCGGCACGATGATGGCGCAGGTGGCGGTCAAGGGCTTCCATCCCCGCATCCTGCGCCGGCTGATGTGCTTCAGCCTGTTCTGGCACGCCCTCGACATCATCTGGGTCGCGCTGTTCACCGTGGTCTACCTGATCGGAACGACGTCATGACCGCACAGCCCGACCAGCACGACGTCGCCCCCGGCGAGGAACAGATCTCGGAAACGATCGCGAGCGGCGTGCGCGGCTATCTCGTCGGCTTTATCCTCGCCGTGCTCCTGACCGCCATATCCTTCTACGTCGCCAAATCCGACCTGCTCTGGGGACCCGGCATCGCCATGGGCCTCGTCGTGCTGGCGATCGCCCAGATGGGCGTCCACCTCGTGTTCTTCCTGCACATCACGACCTCGCCGGACAGCACCAACAACGTGCTGGCGCTGGCCTTCGGCGTGCTGATCGTCTTCCTGGTGCTGGCCGGTTCGCTCTGGATCATGGCGAACCTCAACCACAACCTGATGCCGGCCCAGATGATGGAGCAGATGCAGAACATGTGAGGGCCGCGCCGGAGCGGCCGCGCACCCGCGGACCCTAGCCGGCCTCGCGCTCCAGGATCAGCCGACCTTCGGTGTCGGTCGCGACCCGCAGGCCGTCATAGCTACCAACCCCCGGATGAACCGTCGCCGCCGGCGCCGTATGCGTCGCCTGGATGACCAGCACGCTGGCCCCGGCCCGCTCGCCCGCCTCGATGCCGGCCGGCGCGTCCTCGAACACCAGGCAATCCGACGCCGCGACGCCGAGCCGGCTGGCGGCGAGCAGGTAGCAATCCGGTTCGGGCTTGCCGATCGTCACATCGTCTGCCGTCACGAACACGGCCGGCGGCGTCAGCCCGGCCGCCTCCAGCCGGCGGAGGGCGAGCAGGCGCGGCGCCGAGGTGACGACGGCCCAGCGATCCGGCGGCAGCGCCGAGAGGAAGCCCGCCGCGCCGCCTATCTCGCGCACGCCGTCGACGTCGTCGATCTCGGCCTGCAGGATCGCCTCGGCTTCCGCCTCGACATCGATCCCGGGCAGACCAAGCTGGCGCACCGTGTCGATGGCGCGCTTGCCATGCAGCGTTGGCAGGAAGGCCTCGACGTCGAGCCCCTGCCGGCGCGCCCAGTCCGACCAGACGCGCTCGGCCGCCTCGATCGAGGTCAGCAACGTCCCGTCCATGTCGAACAGGAACGCGGCAAAGGATCGTCCGCCGAACAGCGCATCAGTCGTCATCGAAACCCTCATGATGAAATACGGCGGCGCGGCCGAGCGCGGCACCGGGACCCGTCGCAGCGACCCTTAACCGCGCCGCGCGCCGCTGTCAGCCCCACAAGCGGAAATTGCGCTCGCCCGAGGCAGCGTGCCCGCCCCCGGCCCCGAAGGGACCTCCGGGCGACGTTACGGAAGTTTCGATCGCGGTCACTCTTGAGAGCGCCGCGAAATTGGATAAGGATTGGCTTTCGGACGGCCCCGAACCTGCGGCCCGGCAACCGCCGGCCATATTTCGGTGCGCTGCGCAAGGGTCACATCGTCCGATCGAGATTCGGACTGGGAGGCATGCATGTCTTCGTTCCCGACTCACCCGGCCGCACCGCATATCCTGCCGATATTCATCACCGAGCCCGGCCAGCCGGACTATTTCCTGATCGGCTGCGCGATCTTCCTGGTCGTGCTGCTGTTCGCCCTCGGCACCCTCTATTTCCGGCTGCACGCGCTGCCGGAGCACATCGCGCATGGCAATGCCGGGAAGCTCCAGTTCGAGGTGGTGGCGGTGCTTGCCCTGCTCGGGCTGTTTACCCACAACACGACGTTCTGGGTGGCAGCCCTGCTGCTGGCGCTGATTCCGATCCCGGACCTGTACACGCCATTCGCCGGCATGGCGAATTCGCTCTCCCACATCGCCGGCTGGCGCCGCAGGAATGCCCCGCCCGACGCGCCGCCGCCTCCCGCCGCCGGCGCGGTCTCGGCCAGTCCGGCGCCGGAACCGCCGCCCCCGGCCAGGGGACCGGAAGCCCCCGCGGCAGCGGCGATCGAAACGGACGGGAACGCAGGTCCGGACAAGGGACGCGAAACATGATCGAGCTGCTTCTCTGCTCGCTGGTCACGATCCTTCCCGACTATCTCTTTCGCCGCTTCGTCCAGGGCAAGCGGCTCGGCCGGGAGATCACGCTCTATTCGATCTGGTTCGAGCTTCGATACGGCATCACGGCCTGCGTCTTCCTGACCATCGCCCTGTTCACGATGATCCTCTACTTCCACCCCTCGGCGACCAACGCCATCTCGTTCTATCGGACGGTCCCGATCCTGCCCGAGGGATCGGGCCGGGTGGAAAAGGTGCTGGTCTCGGTCCAGGACACCGTCAAGGCAGGCGAGCCGATCTTCCTGCTCGACAGCACCAAGCAGACGGCGGCGCTGGAGACGGCGCAACGCCGGCTCGCCGAGGTCGACGCGGCGATCACGCTGGCCAAATCCCAGCTGGTGGTCCAGGACGCGCAGATCCAGGAAGCGCAGAGCGCCTATCAGCAGGCCCTCGACGAACTGGAGACGAAAACGACGCTGCTGTCGCGCGGCTCTCCCTCGGTGGCGCCGCGCGAAGTGGAGCGGCTGCAGAACATCGCCAATGGTCGCCAGGCCGCGGTGGCCGCGGCGGTCGCCAGCAAGCAGACGACCGAGACGCAGATCGCCTCGGTCCTGCCGGCGCAGCAGGAGAGCGCCAGGGCCCAGGCCGCCGAGGCCCAGGTCGATCTCGACAAGACGACAGTCCGGGCCGGCGTCGACGGCCGGCTGGAGCAGTTCACCCTTCGCAAGGGCGACATCGTCAACCCGCTGATGCGCCCCGCCGGCGTCCTCATCCCGTCGGAGGCCGGCCAATGGGGGCTGATCGCCGGCTTCAACCAGCTGGAGGCCCAGGTCATCCGCCGCGGCATGCTGGCGGAAGCCTCCTGCGTCACCAATCCGCTGAAGATCATTCCGATGGTGGTGTCGAACGTCCAGGGCCTGATCGCCTCGGGCCAGATCCGGGCATCCGACCAGTTGATCGACGTCCAGCAGGTCGCGCAGCCGGGGACGATCACCGACTATCTCGAACCCCTCTACGAGAGCGGCTTCGAGGGCATTCCGCCGGGCAGCACCTGCCTCGTCAACGCCTATACCGACAATCACGACCGGCTGGCCGAGAAGGACGTCGGCACGTTCGAATCGATCGCCCTGCATGTCGTCGACACGGTCGGCGTGGTCCACGCCATCGTGCTGCGGATCCAGGCCCTGGTGCTGCCCTTCAAAACGCTGGTGTTCTCCGGCGGTCATTGAAGCGCGCCCCCCTTCGTCCGGTGGCGAACGTCGTCCGTCGCCGCCGATTGACCGCACCCTGCCCGGGCGGATAACCAAGGCTGCATGACTTTATCTCGAGCAGGGAAAGACGTCGCATGACTGGCAATACTTGGCAGGCGGATCCGCTGACCTGGGGCACGGGCCCGCGCGTGCTGGAGGTCTTCCTCGAGCCGACCTGTCCCTATTCGATGCGGGCCTTCGGCAAGCTCGACGCGCTGCTGGAGCAGGCCGGCGCCGACCGCATCACCATCAAGATCCGCCTGCAGTCGCAGCCCTGGCACCTCTATTCCGGCGTGATCACCCGCGCCATCGTCGCGGCGTCGACGCTTGCGGGCGGCAAGGAGACGGCGAAGAAGGTCATGGCCGCCGTCGGCGCGCATCGCGAGGAGTTCGAGTTCGACCATCATTGCGGCGGCCCGAACCTCGACACAACGCCGAACCAGATCCTGGAGCGGATGGAGGCCTATAGCGGCGTGCCCCTCAAGGCTGCCTTCGCCATTCCCGACCTCGACCGCGAGGTGAAGTGGCACTGCAAATATGCCCGCCAGAACGGCATTCACGTCTCGCCGACCTTCCTGATCGACGGGCTGGTGCAGGCGGACATGAGCAGCGGTGACGAGGTCTCCGCCTGGGTGCGCAAGCTGGTCGGCTGAGTCGTTCGGACAGGCACGGGCGGAACCTCGCCCGAACCTGCGCTGGTGGTGCTAGTAGACCTGCGCCGTCGGGCGGAACAGGATCTCGTTGATGTCGACGTCGTCGGGCTGGCTCATCGCGAACAGGACCGCCCGACCGAAAGAATCGGCGGGGATCGCCAGCTCGTAGGTCTTGTCCATCCCCGCCTTCACCTGCGGATCAGTGATGGTATGGGTCAGCTCGGTCGCCACCGCGCCGGGCGAGATGATCGTCGTGCGGATGTTGTAGGGCTTCACTTCCTGGCGCAGCCCCTCCGAAATCACCCGCACGGCATGCTTGGTGGCGGAATAGACGGCGCCGCCCGGCCCGACCTTGTGGCCGGCGACCGACGCCACGTTGATGACGTGGCCGCTCTTCTGCGCCTGCATGTAGGGCAGCGCCGCCGCGATGCCGTAGAGCACGCCCTTGATGTTGACGTCGATCATCCGGTCCCATTCGTCGATCTTCAGCCGCTCCAGCAGCGAGCTCGGCATCAGACCGGCATTGTTGATGATGACGTCGATCCGGCCATGCACCGCCACCGCATGATCGACCAGGCGCTTGACCTGGTCGCGGTCGGTGACGTCGGTTTCCAATGCGGCCTTCTCGCCGATGCCGAGTTCGCCGGCGAGCGCCCGCAGCCGGTCGACGCGGCGCGCCCCCAGCATGAGCTTGGCGCCATGGCTGGCGAGCTGGCGCGCGGCGGCCTCGCCGAGCCCGCTGCTGGCGCCGGTGATCACGACGACCTTGTTGGCGATGTTCTGTGTCATGGCGTTCCTCTTGAGCGAGAGAGCGTTCAGCCGCCGTATTGCGTGTCGGTGACCGGCTCCATCCAGTCGACGACCTTGCCGTCGAGCACCTCCTGGATGGCGATATGCGTCATTCCGGTGGTCGCCGCCGCGCCGTGCCAGTGCTTTTCGCCGGGCGGAAACCAGACGACGTCGCCCGGCAGGATGGTCTCGACCGGACCGCCGAGGCGCTGGGCCAGGCCGCGCCCCGAGGTGACGATCAGGGTCTGCCCCAGCGGATGCGTGTGCCAGACGGTCCGCGCCCCGGGCTCGAAGGTGACATGCGCCCCCTGCACGCGCGCCGGATCGAAGCCGTTGAACAACGGGTCGACCCGCACGCTGCCCGTGAACCAATCCGCCGGTCCCTTGCCGGAGGGCTGGGAGCCGGATCGTCTGATTTCCATGGGTCGTTCCTCTCGACGGATGACGGTGACGGGAAACCTAAGGCGCGACCCGGCGGCTGGCTAGGGTCCGTGCTCCATCGCGAGAGCCTCCGCCGCCCGCATCGGCGCGTCGGCTATGGGTGCTTGTGGATCGGGTCGACCCAGTAGACCGCCTCGGGCTTCTCGACCGGGTCGACCGTATCGATGTTCACCACCACCGCCTCATTGTCCGAGCGCACCAGCACGCATTGCAGCGGCTCGGTCGGGTCGGCGTTGATTTCCTGGTGCGGGACGAAGGGCGGCACGAAGATGAAATCGCCCGCCTCCGCCTCGGCGACATATTCGAGCCGATCGCCCCAGCGCATGCGCGCCCGGCCGCTGACGACATAGATCACGCTTTCGAGCTCGCCGTGATGGTGGACGCCGGTCTTGGCGTTCGGCTCGATGCGCACCGTCCCGGCCCAGATCTTCTGCGCGCCGACGCGGGCCTGGTTGATCGCCGCCTGCCGCAGCATGCCGGGCGTCTGGGCGGTGTTGGCATCGAGCTTGTCGCCCTTGATCACGCGCACGCCGTCATGCTTCCAGCGCCCGGAGCCATGGTCGTGATCGGGATGGGCGTCATGGTCGTGCGTGTGACCGTGGCTGTCGTGGCTCATGGTGGGTCCTTTCGAACAGGGTCCCGCAAGCGGGAAAGGGATAGCGGCGGCCGCGTGGCGTGCCCGACGGCCGGTGGCCGATCACGCCAGGTAACCGATCACGCCAAGTACTTGCCGCGAAAGTAGATCAGCGGGTCGCCGTTCCCACGGGTGAGCCAGTCGACGACCCGGCCGAAGACGACCGTCGTGTTCTCGCGCTCGACCACATCCGTCACCGCGCAATCGAAGACGCCGAGCGCGGTCTTCAGCACGGGAGCGCCGGTGCCGAGCGTGGCCCAGTCCGGCGAGGCGAAGCGGGCAGCCCGGTCGCTCTGCCGGTCGGCAAAAAGCTCGGCCAGCGGCTGATGCTCGCGGGCAAGGTAATGAACCGCGAAATGGCGGCGCTCCAGGATCGGCGCGCGCGCCGCCGTCTTGTGGTCGAGCGAGACGAGCAGGGTCGGCGGCGAGGCCGAGACATGGGCGGCCGACAGGCCGATGAAGCCGATCGGCCCCTCGCTGCTTGTCGTCGTCACCAGCGTCATGCCGATGGCGCGCTCGCCGAGCACCTTCCAGAACGTGCCGGGATCGATCGCGGCCTGCCCGGTCATGCGCCGGATCCCGGGCGAGGCTGGCGGAAGGGTTCGGACATGGCTTGGGTCTCCCTGAAGTTCGGTGCCGGGTCCCGGCGGCGGCGGGTCCGCGCAGTGCAGCGCGGCAGCGGTTCCAATGCAAGGCCGGCGCGGCGAAGCCCGACGGCCCTGCCCCCTTCAGCCGACGGCGGCGAGGCGCGGCAGCAGGTTGGTCTTGGCGAAATGGATCGACATGTATTCCTCCAGGATCGAGGTGAAGCGCTTGACCGGCGGCGACGGGCTCGCCGTGGTGTGGATCCGGAGGCGGGTGCGGCCGAGATCGGGCAGCGACGGATGGCGCAGGATCCTCAGATGTGGCGGAATGCCCTCCGGCGTGCGAATGGTGACGCCGAGGCCGGCGGTCACCGCGCCCCAGAGGCCGGAGAGGCTGGTGCTGGTGAAGGCCAGGCGCCATGGCCGGCCGGCGGCGTCGAGCGCCGACATGCCGGCGGAGCGGAACATGCAGGGCGCGCCCATCATCACCAGCGGCAGCGGATCGGCCGCGTCGGGATCAAAACCTTCCGGCCCCACCCAGACGATCGGAAACTCGGCGAGGCTCCGCCCCGGCCGGTTGGGTTCGGCCTGGGTGTCGCCCCAGAGCAGGACGAGATCGATCTGGCCGGCGCCGAGATCCTCCAGCAGCGTCGCGCCGCGATCGACCCGCGCCTCGACCAGCACGTTCGGATGCACGCGGGCGAAGCGGCCGAGCACGCCGGGCAGCCAGGTCTCGGCGAAATCGGGCGGCATGCCGATCGAGATCCGGCCGGACATGTCGGAGCGATCGACGGCGCTGATCGCCTCGTCATTGAGCTCGAGGATGCGCTGGGCATAGCGGAACAGCGTCTCGCCGACCTCGGTCAGCTGCAGGCCGCGGCCATTCTTGCGGAAGACCTCGCAATTCGCCTGCTGTTCCAGCTTGCGCATCTGCAGGCTGACCGCCGATTGAGACCGGCCGATGCGCTGCGCCGCCTGGGCGAAGCTGTTCAGCTGGATGCCGAGCACGAAGCTGCGCAGCACATCCATGTCGAGATTGGGCGGCAGGCGCATGGGTCATCCCTGTCGAACGGAAAAAGCGGCGAGCGTTCCCAAAGGAACTACCCGGCGCCGTGGTCGCCGGCGGGCCCCGGCTGGACGATCGGCCCCAAGGACGGGATCTCGCCCCGATCGTTGAGCCGCGCCAATAGACGAGAGATCCTGATTGAGGTCAATTTTGTTAATTGACACGATCCTATGAGAATTTATCAAGAATAGCCGATGTAACGGAAGAATTACCAAATGATCGCGGGACCGGGACATAGTTTTCCAGCGAACCGGGCGCGAACGACTACGGACGACTGCTGAAAAATCGTCGTGCCGGACCGGAACGCCCCGTTCTGAAACGCGGCAGGGCGCCTCCCGTTTCGCGCGAAACGACGAAGCGCCCTGGCAAGGATCCGTTTCGGCGTCGGATCAGCCGCCGGCCAATGCCCGGTTGCGCCGCCGGCGCGCCACGATCTGGGTCAGCAGCACGGCGATCACCAGCGAGGCGCCGTAGAAGACGTCGTTGACCCAGCCGGTATAGCCGAGCAGCTGCAGGCCGGTGACGCCGGTGACGAGGAAATAGATCGCGACGAAGACACCCGGCACGTTGAAGCGGCCCGGCCGGATCACGGTGCTGCCGAGGAAGGCGCCGGCGAAGGCCGGCAGCAGGTAGCCGCTGGCCACGGCCGGCACCGAGGCGCCCGTGATGCCGACCAGCAGGATGCCGGCCAGCGCCGAGAACACCGCCGACCAGACCAGCGACGCGGCGCGAAGCCGGTCGACGCGAATGCCGGCGAGGCGCGCGACCTCGGCGTTCTGCCCGGCGAAGACGAAGGCGCGGCCGAGCGGCGTGTGCTCGAGCACATAGTAGAGCGCGATGCCGATCGCGAAGGTCGTGTAGATCGACAGCGGCAGGCCGAAGATCGGCGCGGAGGCGAGCGCGACGAAGCCGCCATCGACGCCGCCGCGCGGCGCCGAGCCGGCCCAGCCGGTCGAAAGGCCCATCAGCAGCGTGCCGGAGCCGAGCGTCGTGATGATCGACGGCACCCCGACCGCCACCGAGACGAAGGCGTTCAGCGCGCCGAAGGCGATCGCCGCCGCCAGCACGGCGACGAGCGTGATGCCGATCGGCCAGCCGAAATCGGTGTTGAGCGTCACGGTCGCCGTGCCGGCCACCGCCACGACATTCGCGACCGAAAGATCGAACTCGCCCCCGAGCAGCGCCACCACCACGGCGAGGGTGACGATGATCTGCGTCGCCTGCGAGCCGAGGATGATCTGGAAGGTCGAGAGGCGGAAGAAGGACGGAACGAACAGGCTGAACACGAGGATCAGCAGCAGCCAGACATAGACGAGGCCGTAGCGCTCGAAATCGAGCAGGCCACGCGCGAAGGCGAAGGTGCCGCCGGTGGGGCGGCCGATGGCGATGGTATCGTCGGTCATTGCGTACCTCCAGCTGCCCCGCCTGCGCCGTGGCCGCGGAAACTCAGATCGTTGATGGCGGTTTCGGATAGCTGGTCGCCCTCCAGGATCCCGGCGACCGCGCCGCGTCGGAGCACGAGCACGCGATGGCAGAGACGCGCCAGGTCCTCGCTCTCCGCGCTGGCGAGGATTACCGCGACGCCGGAGGCGGCGATCTCCTCGATCTTCCGGAAGATGTCCTGCTTGGAGCCGACATCGACGCCCTGCGTCGGCTCGTGCAGCACGAGCACGCCGGGCTTGGTCTGGATCCATTTGCCGAGCAGCAGCTTCTGCTGGTTGCCGCCGGAAAGCGTCCGGAGCGGCGCCTCGGGAATGGCGGGGCGGACCTGGAAGTTGCGCAGCAGTTCGGCGGTCGCGGCGCGCTCGGCGCCCCGCCGCATCAGCCCACGACGGAAATAGCGGCCGAGCACCGGCAGGCTGGCGTTTTCGCGCAGCGACAGCGCCTGCGCGCCGCTCGCCTTCTGGCGGTCGGCCGGCAAGAGCGCGATGCCGAGCCGGCGGGCGCGATCCGGCCGCAGGGCGGCGGCGTCCGTGCGGCCCGCCTCGGTGCGGATCGTGCCGGCGCGGGCCGGCGTGGCGCCGGAAAGCAGATAGGGCAGCGTCTCCCAGCCCGCGCCGGCCAGGCCCGAGACGCCGAGGATCTCGCCCTTCTTCAACGCGAACGAGACGTCCGCGACGCCACGGCCGGAAAGGCCGTCGACGGCGAGCGCCGGTTCCGCCTTCGCGGCGGCGAGCGCCGGATAGAAGGTGCGGACGTCCTCGCCGAGGATGTGGCGGAC
>JAFKJZ010000334.1:2620-28220 GCA_017305815.1 Hyphomicrobiales bacterium | reverse complement strand
TCGTTCCTGTCGGAACCGGAGGCCGCCGCCTATGTCGCCGCCAAGGGCGGCGTCGCGATGCTGACCCGCGCCATGGCGGTCGACCTCGCCAAATACGGCATCCTCGCCAACATGATCGCGCCCGGGCCGGTCGACGTGACCGGCAACAATACCGGCTACAGCGAGCCGAAGCTCGCCGGCGAGGTGCGCGACGAGGTGGCGCTCGGCCGCCCTGGCCTGCCGGATGAAGTCGCCACCGCCGCCGTCTTCCTGGCCGAAGGCGGATCGAGCTTCATCACCGGCTCGACCATCACCATCGACGGCGGCATGTCGGCGATGATCTTCGGCGGCATGCGGGGAAGCTGACACGACACGCCTCGCCGAGCGGGGCATCAGATGATGGAGGGCGGGATTTGCATACGGTTCACACACTGGAGCGCGAGATCGGCATGCCGCCGCGCATCCTTCAGCGTGAAGCCGTGATGTCCCGGCAGCAGCGTATCGAACTCGACCGTCGCGAGCCTGCGGACCGTCTCGCAGATCGCGCCGACGTCGCAGTCGGAGATGTCCTGGATCGCGACCTTGCCGCCATGGAACAGCGCGTCGCCCGCAACCAGCATCTTTCGGCGCGGCGTCGTGACGAGGTAGGAGACGTGGTCACGGCTATGGCCGGGCGTCTCGATCAGCTGGACCGAAACATCGCCGAAGCGCCGCACCTCGTCCGCCTGCCAGACGCCATCGACCGGACAGGCGCGATAGGCGTAGTCGGGCGGATAGACGCCGCCTCGCTTCGCCTTGCCGAGGCTGATGCCCTCTTCGTCACCCTTGGCGACCATCGCCGCCGTCGCCGCTCCCGCGTGGACCGCCAGCCCGAGCCGCTCGCGCAGCGCCGCCGCGCCGCCGGAGTGGTCGGCATGGCCATGGGTGAGGAGCAGATGCCGGATGCTGGCCGGATCGATGCCGTCACCGGCGAGGACATCGAAGACAAGATCCGGATCGCGGCCGGCGCCGGCGTCGAACATCAACCAGCCGTCCTCCGCCCCGACCAGAAACACATTGCAGTCGAAAGCGTCGGTCAGGTCGAACCCGCCGCCGCCACTCATCACCAGGTGCAGTCCCTCTTCGATGCGCACGTCCGTCTCGGCTCTCGCTCAGGGTTGAAGGAGCGATGGCAGCGGCCACCGCGGGCTTACGAATTTCTGGAAATCGCGACGGAACGGGCGCGTGCCCGCAACGTCGCCAAGGCTTGAATCACGAAGGATCTAGAGAATGCATACGGGTGCCTTTTCCGACATATCCTGGGACCAGGACGGCAAGCAGGTCGGCTTCTTCAGCTTCCCCTATTCGATCGACCGCTCGCCCTACTACCAGATCAAGATGCCGGTCTGCCGGATCCGGAACGGCGATGGGCCGAGCCTGGTGCTGATGGCGGGCAACCATGGCGACGAGTACGAAGGCGAACTGACGCTGCTGAAGGCGACGCGGCTGATCGAGGCTGCCGACATCCGCGGTTCGCTCACCATCCTCACCGCCGCGAATACGCCGGCCGTGATGGCTGCCAAGCGCTGCTCCCCCTTCGACGGCGGCAACATGAACCGCGCCTTTCCCGGCAATCCGTTCGGCGGCCCGACGCAGCGCATGGCGCATTTCATCGAGCACGAGATCTTCCCGCGCCATGACGTCGTGCTCGACCTGCATTCGGGCGGCACCAGCATGGATCACCTGATCTGCAGCCTGATCGAGCGGCTCGGCGATGGCGAGCGCTACGCGCGCGGGCTGGAGCTGATGCGGTCGATGCGACTGCCCTACGGCATGATCGCCGACAACGGCCCGGATTCGCCGACCTCGATGGCGGCGGCGCTGCGGGCCGGCTGCATCGCGCTGTCGGGCGAATTCGGCGGCGGCGCCACCGCCACCAAGGCGAGCATGGCCGTCACCCAGCGCGCCGTCGACAACCTGCTGCAGGCACTCGGCATCACCAGCCGGCCGATCCTCTATCTCGACGACGATCGCGGTCCCGAGACCGTGGTGCTCTCGACCGGCGGACAGTCGCTGTTCGTCTATGCCGAGCGCGAAGGCTGGTTCGAGCCCGCGGTCGACATCGGCGACACGGTCGCGGCCGGCGACATCTGCGGCTGGCTGCACGACCTGGAACGGCCGCTGGAGGAGCCGCAGGTGCTGCGCTTCCAGGAAGGCGGCATCGTGCTGACCCGGCGCCTGCACACGCACAGCCAATCGGGCGACTGCCTGATGAACCTCGCCCGCTTCGAATGAGCCGGCGCAGCACATGAAGGACGGCCGGGTCGAGGCGGGCGGAAGGCGGCGGGGCATCGCGGAGGCCTCTGCGGTGACAGTTCGTGCATCCCGGGCCTTGACCCGGCAGGTCACAATGGTAGGCTTCTGTTGTAATGAATTCAATTCTATAACTATAGAATAATCAATTCCACCGCCGGGCCAGAACGGCCCCACCGGCAGACCGGCTCGCAGAAGACCGGCACGCCGGATCCGGGGTCGGCACGGCGCATGCAAGTCCAGAGACCAGCAACGGGGAACGACATGTTGAGATCCAGATTCCTGACGGCCGGCGCCGCGATGCTCGCGACCGCTCTCTCCGCAACCACGGCGCTCGCCGACATCACCATCCTGGCATGGCCGGGCGAACCGGCCGAGTCCGCCTTCCGCAAGGTGCTCGACCTCTACAATTCGACCGAGGGCGCCAAGAACAATTCGAAGGCCTCGGTCATCTATTTCAGCCAGCAGGGCTTCAAGGAGAAGATGCTGGCCGACGTCGCCGCCGGCTCGAAGGAATTCGACGTCATGCGGCTTTCCGCCCGACGTCCAGGACACGCTCGAGAAGTTTGGCTTCGACACGCAGATCGCGCGCCTGCAGAGGTCCGACCTGCTCTACAAGGTCGTCTCGAAGAACTCGATCGAGACGCAGAAATATGAAGGCAAGACCTACGGCATCCCGACGGACCTGAGCCTGCATTTCCTCTATTACCGGAACGACCTGATCGACCAGCTCAACACCGATCCGGCCTGGAAGGCGAAGTATGAGGAGATCTCGGAGAAGATACTCGGCAAGAAGCTTTCGCCGAAGCCGGCCGACCAGTGGGACTGGGACGATTTCATCGCCTCGGCCCTGTTTTTCACCAAGTCGATCAATCCCGACAGCCCGACGCGCTACGGCACCGTTCTTCAGATGAAGAACCTGCTCTACAACATCATGCTGTGGCAGGGCACTGTCGCCTCGAACGGCGGCAACTGGCGCGACAAGGACGGCAACATCACAGTCGACTCGCCCGCCTACAAGCGCGGCCTCGAGATCTACAAGATCATCACCGACAACGAGGCGACGCCGGGCGACAGCTCGACCTATGAATATGGCGAGGCCAACAGCGTCTTCGGCGCCGGCCAGGTAGCCTTCATGCTGCAGTGGAATGCCGCCGTCCCGGAATTCAAGGACGCCACCAAGTATCCGGCAGTGGCCGGCAAGCTCGGCCTCAGCCACGAGCCCGCCGGTTCGGAGGGGCCCAAGACCCACTTCCACAGCCTCGGCCTCGGCATCAACAAGAACTCGGCCAAGCAGGACGAGGCCAAGGCGTTCCTTGCCTGGCTTGCGACGGCCGAGCCGATGAAGCTCTATGCCAAGGAAGGCGGCTCGCCGCCGCTCGCCGAGGGGCTGATGGCCGAGATCGCCGGCGACCGGCCGGAAATGCTGCTGATGGGCGAGCATGCGGCCAAGTACGGCTTCGTCATGGACGGCGCCACCAGCGCCAAGGCGCTGGCGATCTACACCAACATGGCCGAGAACTTCACCGGCTACTGGACCGGCGAGATCGAGCAGGACGAAGCGATCGCCAATGTCGTCGCCGACATGAAGAAGGCCTTCGCCCCGTAATTCCCGCCCGGTGAACACAGACTGTCGCGGGCGTTCCGCGACAGTCTCCGCGCCCAGGAGCCCGCATGTCCTACGCCAGTTTCGAGACCAAGGAGCAAGCCTCGGCGCGTGCCCTGCTCGTCCCCCTCTGTCTGTTTCTGGGCGCGCTGCTCGGCTTCCCGACGCTGATCAATCTCTGGTATTCGTTCAGCGACGTCTCATTCCAGAACATGCTCGGCAGCTTCGTCGGCGTGGAGAACTACGTCTCCGCCGTCACCAATCCGAAGATGTGGCAGGCGCTGCGCTTTTCGCTGCAATTCGCGGTCATCTGCACGGCGCTGGAAGTCGCCGCCGCGCTGATCCTTGTGTTCATCCTGCATCCGCTGCTGGTCAAGCGGCCCTGGATGACCGCCATCCTGATGCTTCCGATGATGGTGTTGCCGGCGCTGATGGGCGTCATCTACCGCCTGATCCTCAACGAATTCACCGGCGCCGTGCCCGTCTATCTCGAAATGATGGGCTATGCCGTGAACTTCCTCGGCCGCGGCAACATCTACAAGACCGTGATCGCCATCGAAGTGCTGCAGTGGACGCCCTTCGCCTTCCTGATCCTGCTGACGGCGCGCCAGACGGTTTCCTACGAACTGGAAGAGGCTGCCGCCGTCGACGGCGCCACGGGCTTCCGTTCGACCTTTCACATCCTGCTGCCGATGATGAAGCCGGCGCTGGTGATCGTCCTGTTCGTGCGCTTCATCGACAGCTTTCGCGTGTTCGACCACATCTACGTGCTCACGGGCGGCGGCCCCGGCAACCTCACCACCTCGATCAGCATCTACATCTACAAGCTGTTCTTCGTGCAGAACACGCTGGGCGAGGCGGTCGCCGTCTCGATCCTGCTGCTCCTGATGTCGCTGACCCTGATCGTGGTGGCGATGCGTCTCGTGGTCCGGAGGAGCTGACATGATCGTCTCGCGTCGCAGCCGGTTCGACAGCGTCATCCACGCCCTGCGCTGGGTGGTGTTCGTCGCCGTCGCCTTGCTGGTCAATTTCCCGATCCTGTCGACCGTCCTGACCTCGTTCAAGACCAATGCCGACATCAACGCCTATCCGCCGAAGTGGATCTTCTCGCCGTCGCTCGAGCACTACCGGACCGTACTTGCCTCGCCGAATGTCGACTACGTCCACTACATCATGAACAGCGTCTTCATCGCGACCGTCGGCACGCTCTTCGCCATCATGCTGACGCTGCCGGCCGCCTACGCCATGGTGCGCCAGGGCGTAGGTCGCAATTGGCTGCTGCCCGTCATCACCAATCTGCGCGCGCTGCCGCTCATCATCTTCGCGATTCCGTTCTACTTCATGTACAAGCAGGCCGGCTTGCTCGACACCCGCATCGGCCTCGCGCTGATCAGCTGCATCATCAACATCCCGATCGCGCTGGTAATGTTCGTCGGCTTCGTTCAGGACGTGCCGCGCGAGCTCGATGACGCGGCCAAGATCGACGGCGCATCGATGTGGAAGACGCTCTGGCATGTCGTGCTGCCGCTGAGCCGGCCGGTCATGCTCGCCGTCTTCCTGCTCTCCTTCATCTACAGCTGGAACGAGTTCCTGTTCGGCCTGATCCTGACGACCAAGAGCGCCGTGCCCGTCACGGTGGGCGCCACCTTCTTCGTCACCTCGCGCGGCATCGAATGGGGGCCGACTGCGGCGGCCATGACCATCGGCATCCTGCCGCCGCTGATCCTCGGCCTGTTCGCCTATCCCTATATCGGCAAGTCGATGCTTGCCGGGGCGGTCAAGGGCTGACCGAGCCCTCCGCCCTTCGCACTCTGGAACGGGAATCCCATGCAACCCTCCGCCTATGCCGACGCCGCCGCCCGCATCCACGGCCATGTCCGCCGCACCCCGCTGGTGCCGGCGGCTCCGTCCCCGCGCCAGGGCGACGCGGCCGAGCTCTGGTTCAAGCCGGAATGCCTTCAGGTTTCGGGCTCGTTCAAGGCGCGCGGCGCCTTCAACGCGGTGCTTTCATTGCCGGAGGAGGTGCGGCAGCGCGGCGTCGTCACGGCATCGGGCGGCAATTTCGGTGCGGCGATCGCCTATGCCGGGCAGCAGCTCGACATTCCCGCCAGTGTCTGCGTCATGACTACCTCGACGGAGCTGGCGCGCCAGCGCATCGCCTCCTACGGCGCGGAACTGCACATCGTCGGCGCCTTCTGGGACCTCTCCTGGGAGGCGGGACGCGAGCTGGCGGAGGAACGTGGCGGCGCCCTCCTCCACCCCTTCGCCGACGAGGCGACGATCGCCGGCCAGGGCACGATCGGGCTCGAGATCCTCGAGGACATGCCGGATGTCGACACGGTGGTGATCTCCATCGGCGGCGGCGGGCTGATCGCCGGCATCGCCGAGGCGATCAAGCAGCGCAAGCCCGGCGTCCGCATCGTCGGCGTCGAGGCGGCCGGATGCCCGACGCTCTACGAATCCCGCAAGGCCGGCAAGCCGGTGATGATCGAGAACGTCGTCACCAACGTGCCGATCCTGGCGGCGCGCGCCACGGCGCCGATCAATTTCGAGATCATCGAGCGCTGCGTCGACGAACTGGTGCTGGTGCCGGAGGAGGAACCCATCCTGGCGGCGCAGTGGATGTGGAAGAATACCGGCCTCGCCGTCGAACTCGGCGCCGCGACGGCGGCCGCTGCCGTCCTCAACGGCCATGTGAAGGTCGCGCCGGGCGAGAAGACGGTCGTCGTCCTCTGCGGCAGCGGCAATGACGGGCTGGGGCTGAAGGGCTGAGCCAGCCCTCGCCTAAAACGAAAATCGACGCGCCCCGTGCCTCCGGGAGCGCGTCGATATCTGCGGCCTTCCGCCGGAATCAGCGAAGTCGTCTCCGACCTATGCCTTGGCGCGGCGCTCCAGCAGGGAGAAGAAGATGACGGTCATCGCCAGCACGATCACCAGCAGCACGAAGGCGGCGGCGGCGCCCTCATTGATCGACAGGCCCAGGAACGCCTGCCTGTAGGCGAAGAAGCTCAGCACTTCGGTCGAGGTGCCGGGACCGCCCTTGGTCAGCACATAGGGCAGGTCGTAGGTGCGGAATTCATTGATCAGCTGGATGATCACCGTGATCGCCGCGACCGGGCGCAGCATCGGCAGGGTGATGAACCAGAACTGCTGCCAGCCGAGCGCGCCATCGACTTCGGCCGCCTCATAGGGCTCGCGCGGCAGCGATGCCAGGCCCGCCGCCAGGATCAGCACGACGAAGGACATCTGCTGCCAGATATCGATGCCGGCCATGGTCCAAAGCGCCAGATCGGGCGAGCCGAGCCAATCGAGCCGCGGCAGGCCGAGGGTTTCCATGACGTGATTGACGATGCCGAGATTGGGCTGCAGCAGCATGCGCCAGATCAGCGCGACACTGACTGGCGACATCGCCATCGGGATGGTCAGGATGGCGAAATAGATCGGCTTGGTACGGACGACGCGGTTCAGCATCAGCGCAATGCCGAGGCCGATGACGAACTCGCCGGTGACGGTGATGACCGAGTACTTCACCGTCAGCCAGGTCGCGTTCCAGAAGCGCTCGCTCGCCATCATCTTGGCGAAGTTCTCGACGCCGACGATCGGCAGGATCGCCGGCTTCAGCAGCGTATAGGACGAGACGGAGAGCACGCAGGCATAGACCAGCGGAAAGCCCATGACGACGGCAAGAAGGATCAGGCCGGGCGAGGCAAAGGCCCACCCCGTCCGCGCTTCGCGATGCGCCCAGTTCATCCAGCCTGTCATGAGGATCCGTCCGATGTTTGCCTGTCGAGCGCCGCAGCGCAGCCTACCGGTTGCCCGGGAACGGGAGCGCGCCGGACGCGCTCCCGCATTCGCATGAGGTCGCCGGACGGTTCCGGCGACCAGACCATTTGCCTGGCCCGTTACTTGGCGAGAAGCTCCTCGAGGCCCTTGGCCGCGCCCTTCAGCGCATCTTCCGTGGTCGCCTCGCCGCCGCCGGCCTGCGAGACATGCGTGCCGAGCACGTCCTCATACTGGGCGGAATAGGCGAAGATCGGGAACGACTTGCCGGTCGCGACGATCTCTTCGGCCGCCTTGTAGTAGGGATACTTCTCGAGCACCTTCGGGTCGCTGTAGACGTCGGAGCGAACCGGCGCGTGGCCCTGCAGGGCGCGGGCGACCGAGATGTCCTTGCTCTGCACCCACTGGATGAACTTCCAGGCCGCTTCCTGCTCTTCCGGGCTGACGTTCTTCGGAATGCCCCAGCCCCAGCCGCCGCTTTCGCCATGGCCGCCCGGCATGGTGGCCAAGGCAACCTTGCCGGCAACGTCCGGGCACTTCTCGGCATTGTCGATCTGCGGCAGCATCCACCAGTAGGTGACCATGCTGAACGCCTTGCCGCTGCACATCAGGCGCAGCGTATCGTCGAGATTGGCGGAGAGAGCGCCCTGCTGCGCGCCGTTCTTGATGTTGTCGACATAGAGGTCGAGCGCGACCTTGCCCTCGGGGCTGTCGAGCACGACCTTCTTGCCGTCGCCGAGATAGGCGCCGCCCGAAGCGAACAGGTAGTTGGAGAATTCCATGCTGTTCGGGTCGCCGCGCTGGCCCTGCATGGCCGCGCCCGCCACGCCGGCATTCGCCTTCATGAACTTCGAGATCTCGACATAGTCGGCGAGCGTCTTCGGCGGCGCCAGTTCCTTGCCGGTCGCCTTCTTGAAGGCTTCCTGCAGCTTCGGATCGGCGAGCAGGTCGGTGCGGTAGATCAGACCCATCGAGTAATTGTACATCGGCAGGATCTGGAGGCTGTCCTCGGTGCGGCCGAGCAGGTCGAGCGTCGAGGGGATGAACGGCTTCAGATCGTAGTTCGACTTCTCGATGAAGGGCTTCAGGTCGGCGAGCCAGCCGGCGGCCGGGAACTCGCCGGCCCAGAGGAAGTCGACCTCGAGGAGGTTGTAGTAGCTCTGCGGCGAGACCAGCTGCGACACGAGCTTGTCGTGCATGTCGGGGTAGCCGATCTTCTCGAACTCGACCTTGATGCCGGTCTCCTTCTCGAAATCGGGCAGCAGCGTCTCGATGATCTGCGTCTCCGGCACATCCTCCATGAGGGCGCGCAGGACGATGTCGTCGGCGTAGGCGGGAGCCGTCGCCATCAGCGCGCCAGCACCGGCGGCCGCGAGTAGAATCCGTTTCAGCGTCATAACTATCTCCTCATTGTGCCGGTGGTGGGTGCCTTGCGGCTTATTTGACACCGCCGAACGTCAATCCCTGAATGATGAAGCGCTGGATGAAACGCGACGCGATCACGAGCGGCAGGATGGCCAGCACCACACCCGCCGAAACCTTGGCGATCTGCACGCCATTCGATGTCTGCAAGGCAGCCAGCGAAACCGGGATCGTGGCGGTCTGCGGCCCGCTCAACACGAGGGCGAACAGGAACTCGTTCCACGACAGAATGAAGCCGAGCACGCCGGCGGCGGCAAGGCCCGGCAGCGAGATCGGGATGACGATCCGCCAGAAGGCGCCCCAGGCGGTGGCGCCATCCGTCATCGCCGCCCATTCCATGTCGACCGGCACGCCCTCGAAGAAGCCCATCAGGATCCAGGTCAGGAACGGCAGGTTGAGCGCGGAATAGACGAGGATCAGGCCGGGCAGCGAATTGGTGAGGCCGGCGCCGCGCAGAAGCGCGAAGGCGGGAAGGACCAGCGCCACGGGCGGCAGCATCTGCGTCGCCAGGACGACGAAGCGGGCGAAGCGCCCGCCGGTGCGGAACCGGGCGAAGGCGTAGCCGGTGCAGGCGGCGAAGGGCAGCGCCACGATGACCGAGCCAAGCGCCACGATCAGGCTGTTCACATAGAAGGTGCCAAACCGGTTCTTGGCGAAGAGGCCGGCGTAGTTGTCCAGCGTGAAGGCCGGGAGGATCTCCGTGCTGTAGGACATCGATTCCGGCACGAAGCTGGTGCGCAGCGCCCAGAGTGGCGGCAGAAGCACGACCACGCATGCCAGAATCAAACCGAAATGCAGGCCGAACTTGCGCATGGAACCCTCGCCTTAGCGACCGACCGGCAGAGGCGGCCGCGCGACCGCCTTGCCGGTTTCGGAATCGAAGAGATGCATCGGCTCGGCGTCGACATAGAGGTCGATCATCGAGTCCACCGGCGCGAACACATGCCGGCCCAGTCGCGCCTGGATTTCAATCGGCTTGTCGCGACCCAGCTGGCCGATCAGGATGTTTTCCGCCCCGAGCGCCTCGACGGCCACCACCTTGACGGTGATGCGCTGCCATTCCGGCCGCAGCTGGGCTTCGTAGATGTCCTCGGCGCGAATACCGGCCGTTATCGGGCCGCCCGCCTTCTGGACATAGGGCAGATAGTGCTTGTCGGGGACGGTGATCTTGGTCTCGGAATCGATCCGCACGACCAGCTTCTCGCCCTCGTGATCGAGCTCGGCCGGGATCAGATTCATCGGCGGCGTCGCCAGGAAGCGCGCCACGAAGGTGTCGGCCGGATTGGCGTAGACGTCGAGCGGACGGCCGGACTGGATCATCCGCCCTTCCTTCATGATGCAGATGCGGTCGCCCATCGTCATCGCCTCGACCTGATCATGCGTGACATGCACGATGGTGCGGCCGAGGCGGCGATGCAGCTTGACCAGTTCGAGCCGCATCTCGGCGCGCAGCTGCGCGTCCAGATTGGAGAGCGGCTCGTCGAGCAGGAAGGCTTCCGGTTCGCGCACGATGGCGCGGCCGAGCGCCACGCGCTGGCGCTGGCCGCCGGAAAGCGCGCCGGGCTTGCGCTGCAAGAGATGCTTGAGGCCGAGCAGTTCGGCGGCATTGGCCACCTTGCTGTCGATCTCGGCGAGGCCGACGCCGCGCATCTTCAGGCCGAAGGCCATGTTGTGCCAGACCGACATATGCGGATAGAGCGCATAGCTCTGGAACACGACGGCGACATTGCGGTCGCGCGGGGCGACGTTGTTGACGCTGCGACCGCCGATGCGGAGATCGCCCGACGATATGCTTTCAAGGCCGGCGATCATGCGGAGCGTGGTGG
This sequence comes from Hyphomicrobiales bacterium, assembly GCA_017305815.1. Lineage (GTDB taxonomy): Bacteria > Pseudomonadota > Alphaproteobacteria > Rhizobiales > Kaistiaceae > Kaistia > Kaistia nematophila. The sequence continues at coordinate 17,315 of JAFKJZ010000334.1, read as the reverse complement.
ACTTTCCGCAACCGGACGGGCCCAGGAAAATCACGAATTCGCCGTCCTCGATCTTCAGATCAACGTCGCGCACACCGTAGGCGCCGTTGGCGTAGATCTTGGATACTTGATCGAGCTCGATGGATGCCATCTTCGTCCCTCGTAGGGTGAGAACCTCTCGGCTCCCGTTCTGCCCTCCGCAATTTGCCGGCCCATGGCCGACACCTTCCAGCGCAAGCGAGCCGATTGTATGCGCACAAATTCAAACGCCTCAAGAATGATTTTTGGGCGATCGTGTTTATTTTTTACCCGAACTAACGGAACGGCATCGCCAGCCACAATCCAACCCATTGCACAATATAAGAAAATTATGGAGCGACGGTTTGTGACAATTCTGTTCAAATTTCCGACGCCAGTCAACATCAACACGTTCGAACAAGAAAACATGAATCGTGTTTGAATTTGTTTATATACCTGCTATGCATGAAGCGACTCCACCGCGGCCTCGTCCGCCGCCGCAAGGCAGCGGAAACATGCAGGGAAGTTGAGTGACCCAGTCGCCGATCACCAGCCGGAAACCCGATCCAAGCGCCGCGGCGCGCGCCCGCATCCTGCCGGAAATGCGCCATGCCGCCATCCTCGACGCGCTCCGCTCGACCGGAGCCGTGCTGGTCGCCGATATTGCGGCGCAGCTGCAGGTCTCCGACATGACCGTGCGGCGCGACCTGGTCGAACTCGAGCGCGCCGGCCGGCTCATCCGCACCCATGGCGGCGCTGTCAGCGCCGTCGGCACCACCACCGTGTCGATGGACAGCGAGGAGCCGAGCTTCGATGCCAGGCTCCGCCGCCAGCATGAAGCCAAGGAACGCATCGCCGCCGCGGCCGCCGCCCTTTCCATGGCGCATCGTACCATCGCGCTCGATGTCGGCACCACGACCTATCTGATCGCCGACCATCTGCGCGAGCGGGCTCATGCCAAGGTCTTCACCAACAGCGTGCGCGTCGCCGCCCTGCTCGGCTCGAGCCAGGCCGAGGTCTATCTCGCCGGCGGCCGGGTCCGGCGCGACGAACTCTCCGTCGGCGGCGCCGAGGCGGTCGCCCAGTTCGAGAAGCTCTGGTTCGACATCTGCTTCATCGGCCTGTCCGGCCTGACGGAAAGCGGGCTGTTCGACTACTCGTTCGAGGATGTCGACCTGAAGCAGGTCTATCTCAACCGGTCCGGCCTGAAGGTTGCATTGTGCGACTCGTCCAAGTTCCAGCGCATGTCGCTGGTGCATGTCGCCCCGCTTACCGAGATCGATGTTCTGATCACAGACGCGCCGCCGCCCCCCGAAATCGCCGCGGCGCTCAAGGCCGCCAGGGTCGACGTCCACGTCGCCCCCTGAGGTTCACCCTTCCCCCGTTTCTCTCGCAATGGAGCAGACCATGGTTTTTGACTTTTTCGGCGACAAGAAGAAGGTCGTCATCTCGATGTCGCATATCGGCGCCCTGCCGGGTGCGCCGCTTTATGACGCCAAGGGTGGCCTGAACAAGCTCATCGACGACGCCCTCGCCGACGTGGAAAAGCTGCAGGCCGGCGGCGTCGACGCCATCATGTTCGGCAACGAGAACGACCGCCCCTATGTCTTCAAGGGCTCGCCTGAATCGATCGCCGCCATGTCGGCCATCGTCCAGGCGATCAAGCCGGAGCTGAAGGTGCCGTTCGGCGTCAACTACCTCTGGGATCCGATCGCCTCGGTCTCGATCGGCGCCGTCACCGGCGCGTCCTTCGTGCGCGAGATCTTCACGGGCGTGTTCGCCTCCGACATGGGCATCTGGGAGCCGAACTGCGCCGAGGCCTCGCGGCTGCGCCACAATCTCGGCCGCGATGACATGAAGCTGCTCTTCAACATCAACGCCGAGTTCGCGCACTCGCTCGACCAGCGCCCAATCGAGCTGCGCGCCAAGAGCGCCGTCTTCTCGTCGCTCGCCGACGCCATCCTGGTCTCCGGCCCGATCACCGGCGAGCCGGCCGACGCGTCGAACCTGCGCAAGGTCGCCGAGACGGTCAAGAACGTGCCGATCTTCGCCAATACCGGCGTCAACATCGACAACGTCACCGACATCTTCAACTTCGCCTCGGGCGTCGTCATCGGCACGCACTTCAAGGTCGACGGCTACACCTGGAACGCCGTCGACGGCGACCGCGTCAAGCGCTTCATGGACAAGGTCAACTCGCTGCGCTGATCCCTTGAATGCCCCTTCCGGCCGGACGCCTCCGGCCGGAAGGACCCTGCCCCACCCGGATGCGCCGCGCCATATGTGGGCGAATTGTCATACAATCAGACCACCGCGCAAAATTCTCGCACCTTCCCCAGCGTCGGCCATACCTTCCCTGCCAATCATCGTTTGAATGCAAAGCGGATTCGCCTTAGACGAGGGTGCGCGGTTGCGCGGGCCCGCGAAGGCATGCGCGCATCCCGAGGATTGTCATCTGGCGAACCCTGACGCCGCCCCGGCGGCTACCGGTTCTGCGCTTGCTCGAGGAAGAGAAAATGGCCCTGGAAAAGATCGCGGGCGTTCGCGCCGCAGCCCGTGACGTCGAACCGTTCGTCGCTGAGCTGTTCACCGCAGCCGGCGTGAACCGCGAGAGCGCCGAAGCCTGCGCCCGCGCCGTGGTCGACGCCTCGGCCCGCGCCTACGACACGCATGGCGTCCGCCTGATCCCGTTCTACATGCAGGGCCTCGCCGGCGGCCGCATCAACAAGACGCCCTCGCTCACCGTCACCGAAAAGGCGGCTTCCGCCGTCCACGTCGACGCCGATGACGGCCTCGGCCACTATGCCAGCTACCGCGCGATCGACGAGGCAGCCAAGCTTGCCGAGAAGACCGGCGTGGCGGTCGCGACCGTCGGCCGCTCGACCCATCACGGCGCCACCGGCGTCTACACGCGCTATGCCGCGACCAAGGGCTTCGTCGCCATCGGCATGACCCATGCCGACGCGATGGTGATCCCGCATGGCGGCGCCTCGGCCTTCTTCGGCACCAACCCGCTTTCCTTCGCCGTTCCGGTCGAGGGCGAGGATCCGATGGTGCTGGACATGGCCACCAGTTCGATCCCGTTCAACCGCGTCGGCCTGCGCCGCGCCACCGGCCAGCCGCTGCCGGAAGAGGTCGCGGTCGACGACAAGGGCGAGTTCACCACCGATGCCAACGCGGCGGTCTGGGTCGCCCCGGTCGGCGGCGCCGATTACGGCTACAAGGGCTCGGGCCTCGCCGGCATGGTCGACCTACTCTGCTCGGCCTTCACCGGCATGGGCCATGGCAAGACGATGGCCTCGTTCAACGGCCCGGACTTCTCCAAGCCGATCCAGATCGGCCATTTCTTCATCGTGCTGTCGCCGGCCGTGTTCCAGGCGCTCTCCGCCTTCGACGCGCGCATCAGCGACTTCCTCGCCGACCTCCGCGCCCAGCCGGCCAAGCCCGGCCAGAAGGTCTATGCGCCGTCCGACATCGAGAAGGGCGAAGCCAAGAAGCGCGCTGTCGAAGGCATCCCGGTCGATAACGTCACCTGGGGCGCGCTCGAGGGCTTCGCCGCCCAGTATGGCGTGAAGGTGCCGGCCGCGACCGCCGACGCCGGCTGAGCTTCCGGTTGCCTGAATTGAAGAAGGGCGGCGATCGCGCGATCGCCGCCCTTCTTTTTTGTCCTGTTCCGGCCGGACTTTGCCCTATCGGGCTTCTGGCAAGCCCACGCTCTCCGTCATCCTTGCGAAAGCAAGGATCCACGCCGCCGCGCGCACCTCCCGATGTCCCGGCTGGATGGATCCCGGATCTCCGCTCCGCTGCGTCCGGGATGACGACGGAGGCGTTCAGGAAGCCCTGCGCACCTTGGCCGGCGTCACCAGGAACTCGCGATTGACGCAGTTGGTGAGGCGACCCTCGTTCAGATAGGTGAGGATGCACTCGACCGCCTTGCGCTGCATGTCCTTCATCGCCGCCGGGCTGTAGAAGGCGGCGTGCGGAGAAAGCACCAGGCGACCCTGGATCCAGGGCTCGTTGGCGGCCCAGGCGGCGATCAGCTTCTGGCTGCGATCGGCCGGCTCCTGCGGCAGCACGTCGAGACCGGCGCCGGCGACGCGCCCGTCCTTCATCGCGTCGTAAAGCGCGTCGATGTCGACGATCGGCCCGCGCGCCGTGTTGACCAGGACAAGGCCTGGCTTGGCCGCAGCGAGAGCGTCGGCGTTGATCATGCCAGTCGTCTCGGCGCTGCGCGGCGCGTGCAGGCTGAGCACGTCGCTGATGGACATTAGCTCCTTGAGGCTGTGCACCCGCTCATAGCCGGTCGACAGTTCGACGCCGTTGGAAAGATGCGGATCGTAGAAGACGACGCGCATGTCGAAGGCGGCGGCGCGACGGGCGGCGGCAAGGCCGATCCGGCCAAGGCCGACAATGCCGAAGGTGGCGCCACGCAGGCGGCGAACCAGCGGCGCCCGCGAAAAGCTCCAGCCATTGACGGGATCGCTGTTGAGCAGACGGTCATAGGTATCGGTGCCGCGCGTCAGCGCCAGCATCAGCGCGATGGCGTGATCCGCCACCTCCGTCGTGCCGTAGTCCGGCACGTTGCAGACGGGCACGCCGCGCGCGCCCCAGCCCTCGAGGTCGAGATTGTCGTAACCGACGCCCTCGCGCACGACGATCTTCACCTTCTCGAAGTCGTCGAGATCGGCCGGCAGCAGATGGGTGGCCGAGCAGTTGATCACGGCGTCGGCAGCGGCGCTGCGCGCCCGCGCCAAGCGATAGGCCGGGTCGGCCGGAATGGGATCGATGTCGAATTCCGCCTTCGAACCGAAGAGCTCGAGAAGCTCCGGATTCTCGGGCGGATACCAATTGGCCTTCAGAATGCGCATAGTGTTTCCTGCCGTTCCTCGCCACTTTCGTGCTGGCGCTAATCAGATTGTTAACAGTAGACTGTATCGATGAGCAAGAGCCCAATGACCCCACCCCTGCAGCGCCGCGAACGGCGCGTGCTGACCGACGACGTCGCCGACGCACTCCGCGAGGCGATCCTCAGTGGCCGCTTCAAGCGCGGCGAGCGCCTGATCGAGGACGAACTGGCGGAGAGCCTGAATGTCAGCCGCGGTCCGATCCGCCAGGCAATCTTCCGCCTGCAGCAGGAAGGGCTGGTGGTGCATGAGACGCATCGCGGCGCCACCGTGGCGCAGATCTCGCTGCATGACGCCAACGAGATCTACAGCCTGCGCAAAGCGCTGGAGAAACTCGCGGTCACGGAAGCCTGCACCCATGCGACGGAAAGCGACCTCGCGCCGCTCGAAGCAATTCTTCTGTTATTTCAATCAATTCCGCGCTCTACGATGACGCGCCGCCGGGTCGCGGAGCTCGATATCGACTTTCATGACGCACTGTTCCGCGCGGCCCATCACGCCCGCCTCTATCGCGCCTGGGAGGCGCTGCGCTCGCAGATCTTCGTCTTCCTGCTGCTTCGGGACGGCCTGCCGGAAGATTATCTCACCTCGTGGTACCACGCCCATGCCGGCCTGCTTCAGGTCGTGCGCAGCCGCGACGCGGCCGCGGCTCTTGCATGCATCGAAGAGCATCTCGACGCCGCCTATGGCCGCCTGAAAGAACATCTCTTGGCGACAGAGCCGACCCCGGCCGACTGACACAGGCATGGCGCCTCGCCTTGACAGCCCGCCCCCTCATGCTATCGTCTCATTGTTAACAATTAACAATGGCGGATAAAGCCGCCTTGCAGCGTGCGCGCGTCCCGCCGCATGCCGAGGGAGGAGAACGAGCATGACGAAGCTGTACAGGCCGTCTTCCACGCTGTCGGGCATCCGCCCGACGCGACGCCAGCTGCTGGCGGGCGCGGCCGCGATGGGCGGCGCGATCGCCACGACGCCCCTCATCAGCCGGCCGGCGCGCGCGGCGGACCGCACCAAGCTCAAGCTGATGAGCTGGGAGCAGTTCCAGCCGGGCGAGAAGGACGGCTGGAACGCCGTCATCGAGAAGTTCAACCAGTCGCAGAACAAGTACCAGGTCGAATGGACCGGCTGGCCCGCCAGCCAGTATGTGTCGAACGTCGTCATCCAGGCCCAGGCCGGCGGCATCGACGCGGACATCCTGATGGCGATGCCCGACCTCTCCGCCCAGGTGATCCGCAAGTTCCAGCTCGCCGAGCCGCTCGACGACGTCGTCAAGGCGCTCGGCATCACGCCCTCCGGCGGCCACGAATTCCTGCGCAAGGACGGCAAGCTCTACGGCCTCTCGGCCATCGATGTGAACTTCGCCCTCGTCTACAACAAGGCGCTGTTCGAGAAGGCTGGCGCAAAGCCGGCAACGACGCCGGAAGAGTGGATCGAGACGACGGCCAAGCTGACCAAGCGGCCCGACCAGTTCGGCATCGCGCTCACCAACGTCATCGCCGATTCCGGCGAGTGGTGGTTCCAGCTGCAGAATTTCTGCCTGCCCTTCGACGGCAAATGGGCGGAGGGCAAGACGCCGCTCGCCAATTCGCCCGAGGTGGTCAAGGGTCTCGAGCTCTGGAAGAGCCTCTACGAGGCCGGCGTGCCGCAGGGCACGGCGCAAAGCGCAATCATGAAGCTCGCCGCCGACGGACGCGTCGCCCAGGCCTTCGGCGTCAATCCGACCGTCGTCGTGCTGCGCGCCACAAACCCGGACATCTACCCGGACCTGCTTTCGGCCGCGCCGCCCTGGGCAAGCCGCCGCTCGCTCGACCGCATCCATCCGCTGATCGCGCTCAAGGGCAAGAATTCGGAAGGCGCCAAGGAGTTCATCCAGTTCGTCATGACGCCCGACGTCATGGCCGATCTGATGATCACCAACCTCTACGTCATGCCGCCCTACGACCTCGCGGCCAAGTCGGAGAAGTTCCGCGCCTTCCTCGCCGACAAGCCCTGGGTGACCGGCTTCAACGAGGCCAAGCAGGTCTCTCCGATCGACGTGATGGGCGATTTCGCCTTCGCCGACGATCAGTTCGGCCGCATCATCATGCAGAACTTCCAGAGCGCGCTGCGCCCCGGCGGTTCGGTGAAGACGGCGATGGACGGCGCCCAGCGCCAGCTCGAAGCGCTGGCGACAAGGCTTTAGCCGCCATCCGCGCAAAGCCCTCTCCTGACGGAGAGCGATGACCTGAAGCCGGCGGGCGAAGGTGTGCAACCTCGCCTGCCGGGCTTGCTCGCCGCCTCTGGCGAGACGCCGCTGGATCGGTGTCTCGCAGTTCCGCCTCCCCCGTCATCTCCGCGCAAGCGGGGATCCATGCCGTCCCTCCCGTTCCTGGCGGGATGGATCCCGGGCCCGGCCCGGGATGACGGCGAGCGGACCGCACTTCGCCCCGGTATCGGGCGCGCATCGCATACAAGGACCGCGTATCGGCAATGGCTTCGGTGCTCACCCAGACGACGGATCGCCCAAGCCGGACCAAGCCCGCGCGACGCGCCGGCGTGGTCGGCAGCCGAGCCTTCCCCTATCTCCTGATCCTGCCGATGCTGGCGCTCGAAGGGGCGCTGGTGATCTACCCGATCATCCGCGGCGCCCTGTTCAGCCTCGATACGCCGGCCGGCCTCGGGCTCGACAATTACCGCTATATGCTCGTCGATCCCGACTTCTGGCGGATGATCCAGCACACGCTGGTCTTCACCTTTTCCGTCGTCGTCATCATCCTTGCGATCGGGCTCGCCCTGTCCCTGCTGATGAACTGGAGCTTTCGCGGCCGCGGCGTGGTGCGAAGCCTCCTGACCGTGCCCTGGGCCATTCCCGAGGTGCCCGTCGCCATCACCTTCGTGCTGATGCTCGATCCGAGCTTCGGCGTGTTCAACGCCTTCCTGCGGCTCGTTCCTGGCGTCACCGAGAACCCGCAATGGCTGCTCGACCCGACGCTCGCCATGCTGGTGGTGATCGGCGCGACGGTCTGGAAGGGCTTTCCGTTCTATTCGCTGGTGCTGCTCTCGGCGCTGCAGAACGTACCGGCCGAGCTTTATGAGGCGGCGAAGATCGACCGCGCCGGCCGCTTCGCCCAGTTCCGCTACATCACCCTTCCCGGCATTCGCGGCACCGTCGCGCTGCTCGCCGTGCTCGCCTTCATCTATTCGACGCAGCAATTCACGCTGATCTGGCTGATCACCGGCGGCGGCCCGGTCGACGCCACGACGACGCTGGCGCCTGCGATCTACATGCAGGCCTTCCGCTTCTATAATTTCAGCTATGCCGGCGCGATCGCCGTGGTCGGCTTCCTGATCTCGGCAATCGCGACGACCTGTTTCGTCGTCCTGCAGCGCCGGCTGGAGGGAGACGCATGAGAGCCTCCCGCCTCCCCTCGCTCGAAGATCTGCTGCGCGGCGCGGCGATCCTCCTCGTCTCCGCGATCATCTTCTTCCCGGTCTACTGGATGATCGTCTCGTCGATTCGGCCCTCGGCGGAATCGCTCTCCTTCCCGCCGCCGCTCCTGCCCGGCAGCATCGACATCTCCTCCTACTGGCAGCTCTTCACCGACAAGCCGATCGCCCGCTGGCTGATGCTCTCGACGCTGGTCGCCTCGTTGACGGTGATCGGCACGCTGATCCTGGTGATTCCAGGCGCCTATGCGCTGTCACGGCTCTACTGGCCGGGCCGCTCGGCCTTCGGGTTGCTGCTGCTCTTCACCCAGATGATGCCGGCGGCCGTGGTCGTCGCGCCGGTGTTGGCGCTCTACCGGAATCTCGGCTGGACCGACAATCTCTGGGCGCTCGCGCTCCTCCACACCGCCTTCGTCGTGCCGCTCTGCGCCTGGGTGCTGAAGGCGTCGTTCGACGCCGTGCCGAAGGAGATCGTCGAGGCGGCGCTGATCGATGGCTGCGACCGCTGGAAGGTGCTGTGGCTGGTGGTGCTGCCGCTGACCCGGCCCGGCCTCGTCGCCGTCAGCGTCATCGCCTTCTTCGCCAGCTGGAACGAATATCTGTTCGCCTCGACGCTGATCACCCGCAACGAGCTCTACACCGCCTCGCTCGGCCTCGCGACGCTGATGACCCAGCTCGACACGCCGCTCTTCGTGCTGATGGCGGCGGGCGTCACATTCTCTGTGCTGCCGGTGCTCTTCTACATGGCGATCCAGCGCCACCTGCTGCGCGGCCTCACCGCCGGAGCGGTCAAGGGATAACGACAACCACGGCCTTCAGGGGGCATGCGATGAAGATCACGAAGATCGAGACGGTCTGGTTCGAGGCGCTGCCGCAGGCCGAATGGGCCAAGCTTAATCCGAAGGCACGGCAGGCGCTGCCCAACAATCTCTGGGTCCGCATTCACACCGACAAGGGCCTGATCGGCCTCGGCGAGACCTACTATCTGCCCCGCGCCGTCGCCGCGATCGTCCACGACATCTTCGCGCCGCTGCTGATCGGACGCGACGCGCGCGACATCGAGAACCACTGGTCGAACATGGCCGCGCTGGTGAATTTCTGCGGCGCGAACGGCGCAGAGATGCGGGCGATCTCGGCCATCGACGTGGCGCTCTGGGACCTCGCCGGCCAGAACGCGGGCGAGCCGATCTACACCATGCTCGGCGGTCGCAGCCGCGACCGCATCAAGGTCTACAACACCTGCGTCGGCTACGGGAAATACGACGACCTGAACGCCTGGCTGAAGGGACGCGCCGGCGAACTGGCGCAGAGCCTCGTCGACCAGGGCATCACGGCGATGAAGATCTGGCCGTTCGACCAGTTCGGCCCCACCCTCTCCGGCCCGGTCGACACGCGGAAGCCGATGGTGATCTGGGGCGCCGAGACCGCCGCCGGCCCGCTCGGCCACAACATCTCCAACGACGACCTCGCGGCGGGGATAAAGATCGTCGCCGACATCCGCGCCGCCGTCGGCGACAGGATGGCGATCGCGATCGAGGGCCATGCGCGCTGGGACCTGCCCGCCTCGACGAAGATCGCCCGCGCCCTAGAACCTTATGACATCCTGTGGCTGGAAGAGATCATGCCGCCCGACAATGTCGAGAGCTATGTCCGGCTGAAGCAGGCGACCACCATCCCGATCTGCCAGAGCGAGCGCGTGTTCACGCGCTTCGGCTACCGGCCCTGGATCGAGCGCGGCGCCGCCGACATCATCATGCCCGACCTCTCCTGGGGCGGCGGCCTGACCGAGGGCCGCAAGATCGCCGCCATGGCCGACACCTACATGCTGCCTGTCACCTGCCACGACACCATCGGCCCGGTGGCGCTCTGGGCGGCGACGCATCTGATGCACCACATCCCGAATGGGCTGATCATGGAGACGGTGCGCGGCTATATCGACGGCTGGTACGACGACGTCGTCACCGACCGGATCGAAGTGCGCGACGGTCATCTGCACCTGCCCGACCGGCCGGGCCTCGGCACGAAGCTGCGCGAGGATCTGTTCACCCGCCCGGGCGCGCGGATCGAGACCACCACCGAGGAAAGCCTGAAGCGATGGTAGACACCCCTCGTTTCACCATCGCCTATACGGGCGATTATCTCGGCCCGGATGGCCAGCTCGCCATCCCCGACATCGCGCTCGACCGCTATGACGGCCATCCCGCGATCACCGTCGATTTCCTGCGCGATCAGTCGCCGAGCCCGGGCGACCCGACCTATCAGGACCGGCTCTACTCGCTTGAGATCACGCCCCGGCATGTCGCCAGCGCCGACGGCATCGTCATCTTCCGGCCCTGGGTGAAGGCGTCGGCCTTTGCCGAGGGCGCCGAGCGGCTGACGGTGATCGGCCGCGCCGGCGCCGGCATCGACAAGATCGACCTCGACGCCTGCACGCAGAATGACGTCGCCGTCTACAACGCGCCGGACACGCTGACCCACGCCACCGCCTCTTCCGCCTTCCTGCTGATGCTGGCGCTGGCGAAGCGGTTGCCGGAGCAGGAGCGCATGGTCCGCGACGGACGCTGGGACCTCCAGCCCGTCACCATGGGCCTCGACCTGCCGGGCAAGGTGCTCGGCATCGTCGGCCTCGGGGCCTCGGGCCGCGAGCTCGCCCGCCTCGCCGCGCCCTGGGGCATGGAGATCCTCGCCTTTTCGCCGCACGCCTCCGAGATCGAGGCGGCGCATCTCGGCGTCACCCTCGTCGACAGCCTTGACGAACTGTTCGCAGGCGCCGATTTCGTCTCGCTGCACAACCGCCTCGACGCCCATACGCGCGGGCTGGTCACGGCGGCGCATTTCCGCCGCATGAAGCCGACCGCCTATTTCGTCAATGTCGCGCGCGGCGAGATCGTCGACCAGGCGGCGCTCGTCACGGCGCTGCGCGATGGCTGGATCGCCGGCGCGGGACTCGACGTGTTCGAGCACGAGCCGCTGCCCAAGGACGATCCGCTCACCGCGCTTCCAAACGTCATCCTGACGCCGCACTGGCTGCCTTCTACCCGCGACGCAGCCCGGCTCACCATGACGCTGATCTCCGACGGCATGATCGGCGTGGCGGAGGGGCGTGTTCCCGCGACCATCGTCAATCCCGCCGTTCTCGAGCGCCCCGGCTTCCAGGCCAAGCTCGCCCGCTTCGCTCCATCCGCAGATCCCGCAGAACCGAGACCAACATGATCCGCAAGAACCGTCTGAAGGCCAATCTGAAAGCCGGCCAAAAATCCTTCGGCATGTGGCTGCAGAGCCCCGACCCGACCTTCGCCGAGATCACGGCGCTGACCGGCTTCGACTTCTTCATCCTCGATCTCGAGCACGGCACCGGCGACGTGCTGACGGCCGTCGACGTCATGCGAGCGGCCGCCTGCACGAATTCGACCGCGATGATCCGCGTGCCGTCCTCCGATCCGATCACGCTGCGCCGCATCGCCGATGCCGGCGCCGAGGCGCTGCTGGTGCCGATGGTCGAGACGGCGGAGGAGGCGAAGCGGATCGTCGACGCCTGCCGCTTCCCGCCGCTCGGCAAGCGCGGCAACGCCTGGGACATCACCCGCGCCGCCGGCTACGGCATCGCCAAGGACTACATGGAGCGCGTGCATGACGAACTGCTCATCGTCGTGCAGATCGAGACCGAGCTGGGGGTGAAGAACGCCCGCGCCATCGCCGATGTCGACGGTGTCGACGTGGTGTTCATCGGCCCGACCGACCTCTCCGGCAGCATCGGCATGCCGGGCCAGACCGGCGCGCCGGAAGTCGAGGCGCTGATTGCCGAGTGTATCGCCGCGGTCGAGCCGACCGGCAAGCCGCTGGCCACCGTGCCGCGCCGCGGCAAGACCTGGCAGCAGGCTTTCGACGACGGCTTCCTGTTCGTCGCCGCCGGCAGCGACCTCTATTATTTCCGCGTCGCCGCCGAAGCCCAGTTCCGCGACTGGCAGGCCTACGCCGCAAAGACAAGGGTGGCGGCGGAGTAGGTTTCGCCGCCAGGTCCCGCTTCGCGGGCTTGCCTCTCGATTTCCGTCTACAGAGGCCAGCCCGCGAGACCCTCGCCGCCGCCGTCATCCCTGCGAAAGCAGGGATCCAGGCCGGGCCTTCAGAGATATCTGTCGTCGAAAGGAAGCTGGATCCCTGCTTTCGCAGGGATGACGCCTCAGCGTGTCAGTCGGGTCAGCGCTTGAATTGCCGTGGTCGACAAGTCATCGCCCCCGACACACGCAGACAAGCGGCCATCCGCCACTCGAAATCCCGCCCGATCCTGATTGACACTTCGAATGGTAGCGTTACCATAAATTGCAAATTGGGGAGGAGATCCAATTGGCCCTTGAGGGAAAACGTGCCGCCGTCACCGGCGCCGCGGCCGGGCTCGGCCGTGAACTCGCCATCGAACTGGCGCGCCGCGGCGTCGCCGTCGCGCTGATCGACATCGACGCCAAGGGGCTCGAACAGACGCGTGCGCTCGTCGGCGACGCAGCGGCCGCGCCGCTCGTCATCGCCGCCGACCTGACCGCGCCGGACGCGCCGGCCGCGATCATCGGCCAGATCGAGCGCGAATGGGGCGGGCTCGACATCCTGATCAACAATGCGGGCTTCGGCCGCATCGAGCCCTTCCTAGAGATGAAGGCCGCTACCTGGCAGAAGACGCTCGCCGTCAACGTCACGGCCGTGGCGATGATGACGATCGCCGCCGGCGAGATCATGAAGCGCCAGGGCGAAGGCCGGATCGTCAACCTGACCTCGCCGGCCTCGCGCATGGCGCTGCCGAACTACGCCGCCTATGCCGCCTCGAAAGCCGGCGTCGATTCCATCACCCGCGCGGCGGCGATCGCGCTCGCGCCCTTCGGCGTGCGCGTCAACAGCGTCGCCCCCGGCATGATGGACACCGAGATGCAGCGCTCGACCGAGGCCGATCTCGCCCGCATCGAGGGCCGTCCCGACGTGCAGGCCTTTCTCGACGAGCGCACCAGGCGCGTGCCGATCGGCCGCCGCGCCGAGATCGCCGAGGTCGCCGCCGCTGTGATCTGGCTCGCCCTCGACGCCCCCTCCTACATCACCGCCGAGCGCCTCAACGCCTCCGGCGGCCTCGACAGGGACTAGCCATGGCACTCGCCAACCACCCACCCGCAACGGCCGACATCGCCGCGTTGAGAGCGCGGGCGAAATCGATGCGCCGGCATGTGCTCACCATGGCGCGCGGGCCCGGCCAGGGCTATGTCGGCCAGGGGCTCGGCATCAGCGACGTGCTCGCCGCGCTCTATTTCCACGAGATGCGCTGGGACCCGGCAGACCTCAAGGCGGCCGACCGCGACCGCTTCCTGCTCTCGACCGGGCACTATTCCATCGCGCTCTGGGCGGCGCTGGCCGAGGCCGGCGTCATCCCGCTCGACGAACTCATCACCTATGGCGCCGACGACAGCCGGCTGGAGATGTCGACGCTCGACACCACGCCGGGCGTCGAGATGATCGGCGGCTCGCTCGGCCATGGTCTCGGCCAGGCAATCGGCATGGCGCTGGGGCTCCGACTGGCAAAATCGCCGGCGCGGATCTTCTGCGAGCTTTCCGACGGCGAGATGCAGGAGGGCTCGACCTGGGAGGCGGCGATGGCGGCCGGCCATTTCTCCCTCGACAACCTCGTCGCGCTGATCGACTGCAACGGCATCCAGGCGGACGGGCCGGTGGTGCTCGACATGGAGCCCGTCGCCGACAAGTGGCGCGCCTTCGGTTTTGCCACGCAGGAGATCGACGGCAACGATATCGAGGCGGTCGTCGCCGCACTGGAGCAGGCGCGCGCCACCGGCGGCAAGCCGCACGCGATCGTGCTGCGCACCCGGCCGGGCCAGGGTGTGCCCACGCTTGTGGCGCGTGAAAAAGCGCATTTCGTCCGAGTCGAACCGGACGAATGGGATGCGCTGCTCGCAGAACTGGAACGGACGGAGGCGGATCATGGCTGAGCGCGCCTATACGCAGGCCATGGGCCGCGATGAAAAAACGGGCCGCGACGAGGCGACGGGCGGCCGCGCCACGGTCGATGCGCCCTTCGGCCATGCGCTGGTCGAAATCGCCAAGTCTCGCGACGACATCGTCGGCCTGACTGCGGATCTCGGCAAATACACCGACATCCTGCCGTTCCGCGACGCCCATCCGGACCGCTTCTTCAATGTCGGCATGGCCGAGCAGAACCTCGTCGCCATCGCGGCCGGGCTGGCGCGCACCGGCCTCGTGCCGTTCGCGACCACCTATGGCGTCTTCGCCTCGCGCCGGGCGTTCGATTTCATCGCCATCGCCTGCGCCCATTCGAACCTGCCGGTGAAGATCGTCGCCGGCCTGCCGGGGCTGAC
>JAFKJZ010000334.1:0-2528 GCA_017305815.1 Hyphomicrobiales bacterium | reverse complement strand
GCCACCGAGATCGCCGCCGCGACCCGGGCGGCGGCCGCCCATCCCGGCCCCGTCTACATGCGGCTCTTGCGCGGCAAGGTGCCGGTCGTGTTCGAGCCGGATGGCTTCGAATTCACGATCGGCAAGGCGCGGCTGGCGCGCAACGGCACGGATGTCGGCTTCGTCGCCACCGGCTTCATGACCGAGCGGGCGCTCGACGCGGCGGCGGCGCTGGAGAGACGCGGGATTTCCGCCGGCGTGCTGCATGTGCCGACGCTGAAACCCTTCGACGCCGAGGCGGTGATCCAGTTTGCGGGAAGCGTCGAGCATCTGGTGACGGCCGAGAACCACGTCGTCCGGGGCGGCCTCGCCTCGCTGGTGGCGGAAACCCTGTTCGACGCCGGCATGACCAAGCGGCTCACGCGCATCGGCCTGCCCGACCGCTATATCGAATGCGGCTCGGTGCCGACGCTGCAGAAGCGCTACGGGCTGATGATGGATGATCTGGTCGCCGCAGCCGCGGGGGAGAGAGCATGAAGATCACGGAGATCGAGACCTTCGCCGTCGGCGCCGGCTGGAAGAACTGGCTGTTCGTCCGCGTCCACACCGACGCCGGCATTACCGGCCTCGGCGAAGGCACGCTGAACGGCTTCATCCGCACCACCGAGGCGGCGATCCGTGAACTCGAGCATTTCGTCATCGGCGCCGATCCGCGCCGCGTCACGGCGCTGGCCCGCAAGATGCTCGACAGCGTCTCGCTCGACGGCGGCCACATCCACCGCACGGCGATCGCCGCGATCGAGGTCGCCTGCTGGGACATTCTGGGCAAATCGCTCGGCGTGCCGGTGCACCAGCTGCTTGGCGGGCGAGTGCGCGACAGCGTGCTCGGCTACGCCAATGGCTGGTATCGCGCCGAGCGCACGCCGGAGGCCTTCCTCGAAGCGGCGAAGGCCGTGATCGCCAAGGGCTTCAAGGCGATGAAACTCGATCCGTTCGGCACGGCGCAGGGCTTCATCTCCGAGCCGGAGCTGGATCTGGCCCATGACATTCTCGCCGCGCTGCGCGAAGGCCTACCGGCGCACACGCTGCTCCTGATCGACGTGCATGCCCGCTTCACCGAGGCCGAGGCGATCCGCGCCGCCAACCGGCTGGCGCATCTCGACCTCTACTGGTGGGAGGAGCCGACGACGCGCGACCGGCAGGAGACGGTGCACGAGGTCGGCCGCCGCAGCCCGATCCCCGTGGCGACCGGCGAGATGTACGACACGGTCGGGCAGTTCTTCACCCTCGCCGAAGGCGGCGGCGTCAACATATTCCAGCCCGAGCCGATGTCGCTCGGCGGCATCGGCAACACGATGGCCGTCGCCAACCTGGCGCTCGCCCATGGCAGCTACATCGCCCCGCACCAGAGCGGCGGACCGGTCGCGACGGCCGTCTGCCTGCAGCTGGCGGCCTGCGTCCCCAACTTTCTCATCCAGGAACATTTCGACGCCTTCAACGAGCCATGGACCCGCGACCTGGTCAGCTGGCATCCGACGATCGATCCGGAGACGGGGCATATGTCGCTGCCGGACGCGCCGGGGCTCGGCATCGAGCTCGACGCGGCGGTGGCGCTCGCCCATCCCTATGATCCGGCCGCCTACCTCAACGTGCACGAGGACGGCTGGGAGCGGCGGCTCGGCGCGCGCAAGCGCTGAGCAGATCATTTCCTGCATCGGCCGGTTGGGGCTTGTAATTCTTATAATAGTATGTTCGCCTTGTGATTGTCGGCCGGTCGGCCGTCGGACGCCAAGAAGAGATGCGGCGGCACATAGGTGCCCGGGCATCCGCCAATCAGACATGAGGAAAGCGCCAGTCCGGGACGCGGCCAGACGCCGCCTCCCGCTCATCAGGGAGGATCGCCATGTTCCAGGAGACCCGCCGACGCCTGTTCGGGCGCATCGGCGCCGCATTGTTCGGGCTCGCCGCGCTGGCCGCCCTGCCTGCGGCTGCCGGTGCCGAGACCACGGTCGACGACATCATCTCGCGCGGCAAGCTCGTCGTCGCCATCGACACGACGACGCCGCCCTACGGCATGCTCGACAGCCAGATGCAGCCGAGCGGCTTCGATATCGAACTGGCCCAGCTGATCGGCAAGGCCATCGGTGTGCCGGTCGAGTTCGTCACGGTGACCTCGCCGGGACGCATTCCGGCGCTGCTCGACAACCGCGTCGACATGGTCGTCTCGATCTTCTCGATCACGGCGCAGCGGGCGCTGCAGGTCTCGTTCTCGATCCCCTACGCCTCGCAGTCCTCCGTCGTGCTGGCACCCAAGAGCACGAACATCAAGTCGGCCCAGGATCTCGTCGGTCTCAAGGTCGGCGTGACGCGCGGCACCGGCGAGGACGGCCTGCTGACGGCCGCGGCGCAGGAGACGCCCGGCATCAACATCCTGCGCTTCGACGACTATGCCTCGATCGCGCAGGCCATGCTGTCGGGCCAGATCGATGCGATGGGCGGCGGCGACTATGGCGACATCTATCTGAAGAAGAGCGCCAAGGGCGACGACT
>JAFKJZ010000038.1 GCA_017305815.1 Hyphomicrobiales bacterium | reverse complement strand
CGCGAAGGAGGGCTTACCCCCGACTCGCGGGCTATGATTCCGCTGCTCTGGCCTGCTCGACCGCGACGAATACGAAAACGGCGGGGCATTGCCCGACCGTTCCTGTTTGGTGGTGTTGGCGGCGGTCAGCCCTTGAAGGGCACCAGCGGCAGGCCCTTGACGCCGACGTCGAGCGCGAACAGGCCGCCGGGATTGGTCTGTCCCTTGAGCTGCTCCGGCGTGCGGTTGTAGATCGCCGTCGTCACATAGAGGACGTCGAGATCCCGTCCGCCGAACTCGCAGCAGGTCGGCAGGTCGGTCGGCAGCTCGATGGTGCGCATCAGCTTGCCGGCGGGGTCGTAGCGCAGCACCTTGCCCTTGAACGGAACGGTCGCCCAGTAGCAGCCCTCGGCGTCGACCGTCGAGCCGTCGACCACCCCGCCCATCCCGGAAAGATCGAAGAAGGCGCGCTGGTTCTCGACCGTGCCCGTCGCGGGATCGAAATCCCAGGCCCAGACCACCGGGCCGTGGCTGTCGGTGTAATAGAGCGTCCGGCTGTCCGGGCTCCAGGCGAGGCCGTTGGAGCAGCCGAAGCCGCCGACGATCCGGTGCGCGGAGAGGTCGGTGTCGAGCCGGTAGAGCGAGGCATTCTTGACCACCGGCTTGCCCGGCGCCTCGAACATCGAGCCCGACCAGAAGCGGCCCTGCCGGTCGGTCTTGCCGTCGTTGAAGCGGTTGTCGGGCAGGTCCGCTTCCGGGTCGACGATCGGGTCGAATTTCCCCGTCGCCGGATCGAAGAAATAGAACCCGCTCGCCATTGAGAGCACGAGGCCGCCCCTTTCGCGCAGAGCGATACAGCCGAGCTTCTCCGGCGCGAAATAGGTTTCGGTCCGGCGCGTCTCGGGATCGAAGCAGTGGATCGCCTTGGCGTAGATGTCGATCCACCAGAGGCGTTGGCCCTTGGGGTCCCAATAGGTGCTCTCGCCGAGTTGCGCCTTGGCGTCGACGACGCATTCGATATCGGTCATGTGGTTCCTCAGGCAGATGGGCCGCGCGGCCGGCCGAAGCGGGGCAGGAAGGTGAAGAAGCTGGAGAGCGCCTCGCTGGCGAGCGAGACGGTGACGAGGATGACGACGCCATAGACGATCAGCAGCGCGCCGCTGGAAAGGTTCAGCGCCGGCAGCAATCCGGTCAGGATGGTGAGGACGAGGGCGCCGGCGATGGTGCCGATATAGTGGCCGCTGCCGCCGAGGATCGACGCGCCGCCGATCGCCACCGCCGCGATCGAGGTGAAGAGATACGGATCGCCCATGCCGAGATAGGCCTGCGCGGTGTAGCCGGTCAAAAGCATGCCGGCGAGCGCCGCCGTGAAGCCCGAGAGCGTATAGGCGAGAACGGTGGTGCGCAGCGTCGGCACGCCGGAAAACTCCGCCACCGTGGCGCTGGTGCCGATGGCGTAGAGATAGCGGCCGAACGCCGTCTTCGACAACAGGATGGTGGCGAGCGCGGCGAGCACGATCCAGAGGATCAGCACGACGGGAAAGCCGGCGATGCGGCCGACGGCGAGGAACTGGATCGCCGCCGGTGCGGTCGAGGTCGGGGCGCCGCCCGTGTAGACGAGGATGCCGCCCTGCAGGATGACGTTGACGGCGAGCGTCATGATGATCGGCGGCACGCCGAAGATGGCGACGCCGAGGCCGTTGACCATGCCGACCAGCGCGCCGGCGGCGAGCAGCATCGGCACGATCCACAGAAGCGGCGCGTCCTGGCTGCCGGCGAGCAGCGTCATCAGCACGGCGGCCGAATTCAGCACCCAGGGCACGGACAGGTCGATGCCGCCGCCGATGATGACGAAGGTCTGGCCGAGCGCGACGATGCCGATGAAGGCGGCGAGCACGGCGGTGCTTCTCAAATGCGTCGGCGACAGGAAGCCTGGCGCGACGACGCTGGTCAGAAGCAGCAGGACGATCATGCCGAGATAGGCGAGCAGGATGGCGCGGTGCCGGCGGATGTTCATGAGAGGCTCCGTCGCGCGGATTTCTCGGCGATCGAGCTCGCCAGCACGGCGACGAGCAGGATGATGCCGGAGACGATCGGCTGCCAGTAGCTCGACACTTCGAGCACGAAGACGAGGTTGCCGATGATGGTCAGGATGAAGGCGCCGATGACGGTGCCGACCAGGCCGCCGCGGCCGCCGAACAGGCTGATGCCGCCGATCACCGCGGCCGCCACCGAGGGCAGGATGTAGTCCTTGCCGATGGTGGGCGAGCCGGCGCCGGTCTGGGTGGTGAGGTAGAGCGCCGCCAGCGCCGCGAAGAGGCCGGAAAGGCCGTAGGTGGCGATATTGATGCCGATCGGCGAGACGCCGGCGAGGAAGGCCGAGC
Source organism: Hyphomicrobiales bacterium (assembly GCA_017305815.1). Classification (GTDB taxonomy): domain Bacteria; phylum Pseudomonadota; class Alphaproteobacteria; order Rhizobiales; family Kaistiaceae; genus Kaistia; species Kaistia nematophila. The sequence continues at coordinate 1,073 of JAFKJZ010000038.1, read as the reverse complement.
GCTCGTTCGAGCCCGTGGCGCGGATGGCGATGCCGAGCCGCGTCCGCTTGAACCAGAACCAGAAGACGAGGAGCAGAGCCAGCAGCCAGACCGAGGTCGAGAGGCCGAGCCAGTTGGTGACGCCGAACATCGTCCACCCGGTCGGCAGGCTGCCGCCATCGGTCGGCAGGATGATCATCGCCGTCCCCGAAAGGATCGACCAGGTGGCGAGGGTGACCAGGAAGGGCTGCAGGCGCAGAGCCGTGATCAGCACGCCGTTCAGCGCGCCGACGAGGGCGCCGAGGGCGACGATGCCGAGGGCCCAGGCAGTGGCCTGCGCCGGATCCGTGCCGAAGCGGGTTGCGGCCAGCACGGTCCCGAGCGAGATCATGCCGCCGATCGAGAGGTCGATGCCGCCGCGCAGCAGCACGATTGTCTGCCCCGTCGCGGCGAGCAGCAGCGTCATCGCCGCCGCGGTGTCGAGGTTCAGCTCGTCGATGGTGAAGACGCCGTCGCGCAGCGACGCGTAAAGGCCGAGCAGGGCCGCCAGCATCACGCAGGGAATGATCAGCGAGGCGCGGTCGAGCAGCGCCGCCTTCCAGGCGGAGGCGCGCGACGGCCGGGGCGCGACGTCGCGGGCCATGGCCGCGCCCGTGCCTTTCACCGGGGTGATGGGGTCCGCGACGCTCATGCCGCCCTCGTTTCGATCATGGCGGCCCGCAGGATCTGGTGTTCGGTGTTGGCCTCGTCTTCGAGCACGGCGGCGAGGCGGCCGTTGCGCAGCACGGCGACGCGGTCGGCGACATGCACGAGTTCGGCGAGGTCGCTCGAATAGAACAGGATCGCGTAGCCCTTCGCCGCGAGGTCGCGCATCAACTGGAAGATCTCGCCCTTGGTGCCGACGTCGATGCCGCGCGTCGGGTCGTAGAGCAGCAGGATGCGCGCTTCGGTCAGCAGCATCTTGCCGAAGATGACCTTCTGCTGGTTGCCGCCGGACAGGGTTCCGGCCGGCTGCTCGGGCGTGCCGGCCTTGATCTTCAGCGTGGCGATCATCTCGTCTACCAGCGCGCCCTCGCGCTTCGGATCGGTGATGC
>JAFKJZ010000037.1 GCA_017305815.1 Hyphomicrobiales bacterium | reverse complement strand
CCGTGGCCGCGGCGACGCGGCCGGTCAGCGTGGTGAACTCCATCGCCTTGAGGAACGAGATCAGCTGCTCGCCGATGACGGGCCGCACGCCGAGCCGGTCGATCGGCTCGTTCAGGGGCACGTCGCGGTCGAGCGTGACGAGCCGCATCGAGATGCGCGCCAGCTCGGCATTGGCGATCAGCGCCTCGCGCCGCTTCGGCTGCTTGATTTCCTCGGCCCGGTTCAGGAGCGTCTCGAGATCGCCATAGGTCTCGATCAGCTGCGCCGCCGTCTTGATGCCGATGCCCGGCACGCCGGGGACATTGTCGACCGAATCGCCCGCGAGCGCCTGCACATCGACGACCTTCTCCGGCGGCACGCCGAATTTCTCGATCACCTCGTCGCGGCCGATCGTCTTGCCCTTCATCGTGTCGAGCATCAGCACGCCCGGCTCGATCAGCTGCATCAGATCCTTGTCGGAGGCAACGATCGTCACGTCCGCGCCGGCCGCCACCGCCTGCTTCGTGTAGGTGGCGATCAGGTCGTCGGCCTCGAAACCTTCCTGCTCGATCGACGGCACGTTGAAGGCGACGACGGCCTGTCGAATCAGCCCGAATTGCGGGCGCAGGTCCTCCGGCGGCTCCGGGCGCTGGGCCTTGTACTGGTCGTAGAGCGCATTGCGGAAGGTAGTCGAGGAATGGTCGAAGATGACGGCGAGATGGGTCGGCTTGACGCCGGTCTCGTTCGCGTCCTTCAGCAGCCGCCACAGCATGTTGCAGAAGCCGGCGACCGCGCCGACCGGCAGGCCGTCGGACTTGCGCGTCAAGGGCGGCAGCGCGTGATAGGCGCGGAAGATGTAGGAGGAGCCATCGACGAGAAAGACGTGATCGCCTTTCTGGACGGGGCGGGACTGGATGGCGGAAGCGAGCGTGTCTGACATGCGCGGACTATGCCCGCGAGCATCCGGTTTGGCTACAGCGGCCGATACGATGACAACGGTTCTGCTGCCATCGTGCTGTCGGCCGGGAGCGGTCAGCGGAGCCGGACAGGCGCGACCTGGACCGGGCTCGTCGCGACGACGCTGGCGACGGCGAGACAGGCGGCGATGCCCGTCAGCGCCAGCACCATCTGCATAGGCTGCCGAGCCGCTCGCGGGCGAAGGCGGCGACGACGGCGCGCAGGCTGGAAGCGGTGAGCAGGCCCAGGATGGCGAAGGCGGCGAACAGCGCCCAGTCCTCGGAGGGCGGCAGCAGCGGCCCGAACGGGGCGATGCCGGTCAGCGCCGCGGCGCCGAGGATCGGCCGGCGCGACAGGCTCATGACGCTGACCGCGGCAAGCGCGCCGGCAAGGTAGAGCAGCGCGCAGAGGGCGATCGGGGCCAGCGCGGCCAGCGCCGCCGCCGGCTCGAGCGGGGCCTTGCTGCCGAGGAAGAGGACGATCGTCGTCGAGGCCGCCAAAGTCGCCGCGATGCGCATTGTCGCCTGCTGTCCTGTCAATTCCGCCACCTGTGCCATTGCGGTCTCCTTCCAACGACCTGCTGTTTAACGGAACATTATCCATCTTCGTTCCCGGCGCTGTTACGCGGGTCACAGCCTCCCGCCGGCCGTTACCGGCGCTCCCCTCCGCCGCCGCCGCGAAGAGTGGTGGGCAAGTGCCAATTCCCCTTAAATCGCCGCATTCAGGGAGCATTCGGACCGGTAAGGATGCGTTCGACGCATTTTCCGGCGCCCCGCGCCTCACCACCCCTTGGACTGGAAGACGAAACAGGCATGGCGAGACCGCCGCGGAACGAACGGATCGAGCCGGCGCTCGACAAGCCGAACGACAGCGACGAGGGCGCCTTCGACATCCGCCTCGGCGCCGAGGACCGGACGGCCGGCGGCCACTACGCACCACGCGCCGAGCGGAGCCGCCCGCGTCAGGAACGCAGCGATCCGAGCTTCAGCGACCAGCGCAGCGAACCGGCCTTCGGCGCGGAACGCGCGCAACCCGAATTCGGCAAGGCGCGCGTAGAGCCCGGCTTTGGCGCCGAACGCGGCGAGCCCGCCTCGGATCGCCAGGCGCGGAGCGAGCCGAGCTTCGGCAGGAGCGCTGCGGACAAGACGGACGATGCCGACTGGGACGACAGCGACTGGGACGATCTCGGCTGGGACCAGTACGAGGCGGAATCCCGCAATCCGAAGGCCAGTGCGAAGACGGAGCCGAAGGCTGGCGCGGGCGAACGGCGCGAGCCCGGCAAGTCGCTGGAGCGGACCGAGCGCCGCCGCGAGCAGGCGGATCCGGGGCCCGGCCCGAGCGCTGGCCGCGAGCGGCGCGAGGGCGATCTCGGCGCCGCCGATCGCCGCGACCGCCCCGGCGAGACCGGCCCCCTGATCGACATTGAAGATGCGGAATTCATCGATCTCGGTGAAGATGACCCCATGGCCGAATCCCGTCGCTCCAAGCCCCGCCGCAGCAAGGCGCCAGCCCGCAAGAAGGCGCGCTCCGGCGGCCGCAAGCGGTCGTCCGGCGGCTCGGGCGTGGGAAAATGGATCCGGCGCGGCATCAAGTGGACCGTGATCCTGATGTTCTGGGGCACGATCGCGCTCGCAGGCGGCATCGCCTGGTACGCGACGCAATTGCCCTCGACGGCCAACTGGTCGGTGCCGAAGCGGCCGCCCAACATCAAGATCCTCGCCAATGACGGCACGCTGATCGCCAATCGCGGCGATACGGGCGGTGAATCCGTCCGGCTGGAGGAACTGCCGCCCTATCTGAGCCAGGCGGTGATGGCGATCGAGGACCGGCGCTTCCAGAGCCATTTCGGCATCGATCCGCTCGGCCTGCTGCGCGCCGCCTACATCAATTTCCGCTCCGGCGACGTCGTGCAGGGCGGCTCGACCGTCACCCAGCAGCTCGCCAAGAACCTGTTCCTGAAGCCGGAACGCACTATGGACCGCAAGATCCAGGAAGCGATCATGGCGATCTGGCTGGAGACGAAATACTCCAAGGCGCAGATCATGGAGTCCTACCTGAACCGCGTCTATCTCGGGGCCGGAACGTATGGCGTCGACGCGGCGTCGCGGCGCTATTTCGGCAAGTCGGCCCGCGACATCTCGCTGAAGGAAGCGGCGATGCTGGCGGGCCTCCTCAAGGCGCCGTCGCGCTATGCGCCGACCAGCGATCCGGTCGCCGCCAATTCGCGCGCCAATGTCGTGCTCGGCGCGATGCGCGAGGCGGGCTTCATCACCGCCGCGCAGCAGAAGGAAGCCGCCTCGATCACCGTCAAGGCGCAGCCCGAGGGCGAAGGCGGCGCCGGGCGCTACGTCGCCGACTGGGTCGCCGATCTGGTGCCGGAAGTCGTCGGCGCGCTCGACCAGGACGTGATCGTCGAGACGACGATCGATCCGCATCTCGAGGAGAGCGCCGGCAAGGCGCTGACCGAGGCGCTCGACAAGAGCGGCAAGTCGTTCGGCGTGTCGCAGGGCGCCCTGGTGGCGATCGACGGCACCGGCGCCGTGCGCGCCATGGTCGGCGGCCGCGACTACCAGAAGAGCCAGTTCAACCGCGCCGTCGAGGCGAAGCGCCAGCCGGGCTCCGCCTTCAAGCCGTTCGTCTACCTGTCGGCGCTCGAATACGGCATGGTGCCGGAGACGATCCGCGTCGACGAGCCGACCCGCATCGGCAACTGGGAGCCGAAGAACTACGAGAAGATGTACAAGGGTCCGGTCTCGTTGCAGACCGCCCTCGCGCTCTCGATCAACACCGTCGCCGTGCAGCTCGCCAACGAGGTCGGCCCGGACCGCGTCATCAAGACGGCGGAGCGGCTCGGCATCAATTCGCCGTTGCAGCCCAACCCGTCGATCGCGCTCGGCACCTCGGAAGTGAACCTGCTGGAGCTGACCGACGCCTATGTGCCCTTCGCCAATGGCGGCTATGGCGCCAAGCCGCATGTCATCGCCACGGTGAAGAACGTCGCCGGCAAGACGCTCTACGAGCATCCCGCCACCAAGGCGACGCAGATCATCGACCCGCTCTATGTGGGCATGATGAACAGCATGATGACCGACACGCTGCAGCGCGGCACCGGCCGCAAGGCGGCGATCGCCGGCTGGCAGGCGGCCGGCAAGACCGGCACCACCAATGATTCGCGCGATGCCTGGTTCATCGGCTACACGGCCAACCTCACCACCGGCGTCTGGCTCGGCAACGACGATTCGAAGCCGACCAAGCGGATGACCGGCGGCAGCCTGCCGGCGCAGATCTGGAACCGCTTCATGACCGAGGCGCACAAGGGCGTCGCGGTCGCGGCGCTGCCGGGCAACTACGCCTATCGCGACCCAGCCGAGACAGCGCAGGAGCTCTACCAGAACGGCCAGTATGTCGGCCCCGAGCAGGGCGGGCTGGTCGATGAATACGGCCAGGTGGTCGGCAGCGGCCCGCCGCCGTCGCAGCAACAGCAACAGCCCACCTATCAGGGCCAGCAACAGCCGTCCTATGAAGGCCAGCAGCAAGGTCAGCCGGGCGGCCAGCAGCAGCCGCAATATCGCGACCCAGCCGAGACAGCGCAGGAGCTCTACCAGAACGGCCAGTATGTCGGC
>JAFKJZ010000036.1 GCA_017305815.1 Hyphomicrobiales bacterium | reverse complement strand
TGGCGCCGATGATCGCCACGCATTCGCCTTCGCCAACAGCGATATCGACGCCGAAGAGAGCGCGGAACTGGCCGTAACTGGCGGTGAGACCGTGCGTCTGCAGCATCAGACCTCGAGCCCCAGATAGATCTCGCGCACCGCCTTCGAGGCCATGATCTCGTCCGGCGCGCCGATGCCGATGACGCGGCCGAAATCGAGCACCAGCAGCCGCTCGACCACCGAGGTCAGCGCATGCAGGACGTGCTCGATCCAGATGATCGTCGTCCCGCGCGCATGGATGCCCCGGATCGTCGCGACGAGCGCCTTGCACTCGCCCTCAGTCAGACCGCCGGCGATCTCATCGAGCAGCAGCACTTCGGGTCCGGTCGCCAGTGCACGGGCAAGTTCCAGGCGCTTGCGATCGAGAAGACTCAGCGAGCCGGCGACGACATTCGCCTTCTTCAGCAGTTCGGTTTCCTCGAGGATCTGCGCGCAGGCGTCGACCATGTCGGCCTCCCGCCCGCCCCGGCCGAAGGCGGCGGCGGTCAAGAGGTTCTCGAACACGGTCAGACCTTCGAAGGGCTGCGGGATCTGGAAGCTGCGGCCGACGCCCATCCGCACCCGTTCCATGGCGGGGACGCGCGTGACGTCGCGGCCGAGGAACTCGATCCGCCCGGCATTCGCCAGCAGGTTGCCGGTGATCAGGTTGAACAGCGTCGACTTGCCCGCGCCGTTGGGGCCGATAATGCCCAATGCCTCGCCGCGCGGCACCGAGACGGTCACGGCATCCGTAACCTTCAGTGCCCCGAAAGACTTCGAGACATTTTCCAGCCTGAGTATCATTGCTGCCTTCCTCGGGCGCACCTGGGGAGCCGAACGGAACGGGGCGGCGGCATGCGCCGCCCCTTTCGCGTCAGGCCAGCGCTTCCATCTTGCCGGCGGTGGGGATCTCCGGCGCGGTGGCGTTCTCGACGATCACCAGATCGAAGCCGCCATCCGCCTTCTTCCGCCACTGGCCGCCGACGAGCGGCGTCTTGCAGACGTTCTTTGCCGCGAAGGGCGGCACGCCGGCGCCGTTCCAGGCCACCTTGCCCACCACCGTCGTCATGTCGGTGGCGGCGATCGCCGCCGCGATCGCCTCGGCGTCGCTCGGATCCGAGACCCGGCCCATGACATTCGCCGCCACTTCGAACAGCGAATGGGAGAAGCCGATCGGCTGCGTCCAGGGACGCCCGGTCTTGGCGGTGAAGTCCGCCGCCAGCTCCGCCGAGCTCTGCCCGGTCAGCGACGACTTGAACGGATGCGAGGCCGACCACCAGACTTCCGAGGAGAGGTTGTTGCCGGCATCGCCCAGCGTCTCGACCGATTGCGGGAAGAGGATTGCCTTGGCCACCGTCACGGCCTTGGGCCGGAAGCCCTGCTGGCGCGCCTGGTTCCAGAAGGTGGTGAAGTCGGGCGGGATGACGACGCCGGTGACGATCTCGGCATTGGCGGCCTTGAATGCGTTGACCTGCGCGGTGAAGTCGTCCGAGAGATTCTGGTAGCGGCCGGGATCGGTCAGGCTGAAGCCGGCGGCTTCCAGCCCCGGTTTCAGGCCGTTCTTCGGATCGCCCCAGGCATTGCCGTCGGCATCGTTCGGGAACAGGCCGCCGACCTTGCCATTGGTGTCGAGCTGCTTCCACATGCTGGTGTAGACGGCGATGATGTCTTCCAGGCCCCAGAAGTAATGGAAGGCGAAGTCGAACGGCTTCCACGACGACGGGTCGCCGGGATTGCCCTGCTGGCCGATGAACCAGGGCTGCCACGGCGCGGTGGTCGAGATGACGGGCATCCCTTCCGCCTCGCAGGTGGTCGCGACCGGATTGGTGTTTTCCGGCGTCGAGCCGACGAGCATCAGGTCGATCTCGTCGTCGACGATCAGGCTTTTCGCCACCTCGGCGGCCCGGTTCGGATTCGAGAAATGCCTTTATGTTATACGCGTCGCTCTCCGCGAAGCCCGCCAGCGGGCCTGTCTGCGGCGAAACATAACCGAGCTTGATCTTCGCGCCCTGCGCAATGGCCGGCGCGGCCAGCCCGACGCCGGCCATCGCGACACCCGTCGCCGCCGACGCTTTCAGAAACGTCCGTCTCGTAAGCATGTGTCCCTCCTCCCTGGTCGTCACTCTCAGAGCCCCGGACGGCGTCCCTCCCACGCCGCCTGGAGCAGTTCCCGTATCGATCCCGGGTCTATTGGCCTCGGGTTCGCATAGGCATTCTTGACGGCGATCGCCGTGGCGCGGTCGAGATCGCTCTCCTCGATCCCGATCGCCTTGAGGCTCAGCGGCGCGCCGACCGACTGCGCAAAATCCCAGATGCCGCCGCCGGCCGAGCCACCGCCGAAAGCCTCGGCGATCGGGCGCAGCAGATCGGGCACCGCCTGCTCGTTGAAGGCGGTCGTGTAGGGCAGCAGGATCGCGTGAGTTTCGGCGTGCGGCGTATCGAACGAGCCGCCGAAGACATGCGCCAGCTTGTGATGCAGCGCCATCGACACGTAGCCGAGCGCGGTCGAGCAGCACCAGGCGGCGTAAAGCGCCTGCGCCCGCGCCGCACGGTCATGCGGATCCTGGATCAGGCGCGGAATGCCATCGCGGAAGGCAGTCATCGCGTCCCTGCACATCAGCACGATCACCGGATTGCGGTCGGCCGCGTAGAACGCCTCCATCGCATGGGCGATGGCGTTCATCGCCGAGGTGACCGTCAGCCCGAGCGGCAGGCTCAGGGTTAGGTCGACGTCGTAGATGACCGTTTCAGGCCGGATATCCGGCGAGCGGCGGGTGGTCTTCTCGCCCATCGCCGTCTCGCCCAGGATGTCGGTCATCTCCGAGCCGGCATAGGTGGTCGGGATCACGACCTGGTCCGCGCCGGTGCGAACGGCGATCGCCTTGCCGAGCCCGGTGGTCGAGCCACCGCCGAGACTGACGACCGCCGTGGCGCCGCTGGCACGGAAGGCCTCCACCGCCGTGTCGGTCACCTCGACGGGCGTATGCATGGTCGCGCCGGCGAAGACGCCGGCGGCGAGGTCGCCGAGGCTGGCCGCCAGCTTGTCCGCGTCGTCCTTCTGATGCGGCGTCGAGAGGACCAGAACCTTGGAATGACCGAGACGGCGGACTTCCTCGCCGGCGCGGCTCATCGTGCCGGCCCCGAAGACGACGCGGGTCGTCAGACCCGGAAAGACGAAGTTCTCCATCATCGCGCCGCCTCCATGCGCGGGTGCCGGCCGGCGACCAGATCGGCGAGGATGGTCCCCAGCATGGCGATCTCGGCATCCGAAACTTCATGCCCCCGACGCGGGAACAGGTCCGCGCGCAGGCTCGCGCCCTTGCTGCCGAGCGTCCTCGCGGCATCGGCGAAGGCCGAGACCGGAATCCACGGATCGGCATCGCCTCCGGAGCGATAGAACGGCACGCCGGGCGGCACCGCCTCGGCGCGCGCATCGGCC
>JAFKJZ010000035.1 GCA_017305815.1 Hyphomicrobiales bacterium | reverse complement strand
CCACGCGGGCATAGCCCGCAAGGTCGCCCGCCGAGGCGCCCGCGACGAGGAAACGGACATTGGCTCCGTTCGGATTGCCAGCCCCCGGCGTGATCAGGATCGGGTGCTGCGCGGCTTCCGGATCGCGCCAGAGGCCATGCGGCAGGAAGCTGTCGTCGGAATAGGTCCAGAGCAGTGCGTCGAGCTGGTCGCAGCGCACGGGCGAGCCGGCCTCGACCACGACGCGCCAGCCGCGTTCGAGCGACTTCTCCAGCAGCCCGGGCAGGAGCGCTTCCAACGGCTGCTGCTGCAGATGGTAGAACAGGACCTCGGTCATCACGCCTTCTCACGCGGCGCCGTCCGCCCCGAGGCATTCGGAGCGGACGGCGTCTCGCGGGACTTGTAGCAGATCAGCCTTCGTAATTGTCGGCGACGAGGCGATCGAGAATGCGCACGCCCCAGCCCGAGGCCCAGGAGCGGTTGATCTCGGTCTGCGGCGAGCCCATCGCCGTGCCGGCGATGTCGAGATGCGCCCAGGCGACGCCGTCGTCGACGAAGCGCTTCAGGAACTGCGCCGCGGTGATCGATCCGCCATAGCGGCCGCCGGTGTTCTTGATGTCGGCGAACTTCGATTCGATCATCTTGTCGTAGGCGGCGCCGAGCGGCATGCGCCACACCTTCTCGCCGGTGGCGGCGCCCGCCTTCGACAGCGCTTCCGCCAGCGCGTCGTCATTGGCGAACATGCCGGCATGGTCGCTGCCGAGCGCCACCATGATGGCGCCGGTCAGCGTCGCGAGGTCGACGATCGCCTTCGGCTCATAGGTCTTCTGCGCGTACCAGAGCGCGTCGGCGAGCACGAGGCGGCCCTCGGCGTCGGTGTTGATGATCTCGATCGTCACGCCCGATGCCGCCTCGACGATGTCACCCGGGCGCTGGGCGTTGCCGTCCGGCATGTTCTCGACGAGGCCGATGATGCCGACGACGTTCGCCTTGGCCTTGCGCGAGGCGAGCGCGTGCATCAGGCCGACCACGGCGGCGGCGCCGCCCATGTCACCCTTCATGTCCTCCATGCCGCCGGCCGGCTTGATCGAGATGCCACCCGTATCGAAGACGACGCCCTTGCCGACGAAGGCAACCGGCTTTTCCTTCGACTTGGTGCCGTTCCAGTGCATGGCGACGAGGCGCGGCGGCCGGACGGAGCCCTGCGCCACGCCGAGCAGCGCCCGCATACCGAGCTTCTTCATCTGCTTTTCGGTCAGGGTCTCGATGGTGACGCCGAGCGCCGCCAGTTCGGCCGCCTTCTCGGCGAACTCGACGGGGCCGAGCACGTTAGCAGGTTCGTTGACGAGTTCACGCGCGAGGATAGCGCCCTCGGCGATGGCCGAGCGCGCCGCCCAGGCCTTTTTCGCCTTGCTGGCCTCGCCGGCGACGATGTCGAGCCGGATCGGGCCCTTGGCCGCCTTGCCGTTCTCGCCCTTCGAATCCTTGCCGGCCTTGCCGCCCTTGTAGCGATCGAAGGAATAGCCGCGCAGCACGGCGCCGAGGCCGATATCAGCGAGTTGGTCCGCCGATATCGCCGTGCCGTCCGGCCGCTCGGCCAGGAGGGTCGCCTGTTCGCCCTTTCGCAGCGCACCTAGGACCGTCCCGCCGAGACGGGACCAGTCTTCCTCCACAAGTTCTTCGGCCTTGCCGAGTCCGACCACGATCAGCCGGTCAAAGTTGAGCCCGGCCGGCGCCAGCAGATCGAGGGTTGCGAGAGCCTTGCCCTTGTAGTCGGCCGTCCCTGCGGCCTTTCGAAACAGATCGGCGATCCCCGACGCCTGTGTTTCCACACCCAGGGCGAGCGTTTCGTCGGTGAGGACCACCAGCGTGCCGGCCTCGGACGAAATGGATTTATGGAAGGAAATGGCTGGGCTTTCGGTCATTTTAATACTCGCGGACGAGGATGGGCGGGCGCCGATCGGCGCTGTCTGGGACAGGGGGTGCGTGCGTTAGGCCACACCCAGAGGATGATCAATCTGTCCATGGCCGGCGTCTCTGGCAAGTAGCGCCGGTTCCAGTTAAGCGTTTACGCTTTGTTAAGGGCGTTCATTCGCGTTTGATTCACCCAATTGGTTCACCCATGGACGGGGTCGAACCCGAGCTCGCAAGGAGGCTGGTCCGCCAATATCTCGCAGCCAGGCAAGGCTGACATCGCAGGGGCGTTCAGAGTTCGAGGATCGACGAAACCAAGATGAAGCTCATCGAGCGCTACATCTTCAAACGCATGTTCGCAGCGTTCCTGCTGAGCCTTTGCGGCTTGTCGGGCACCGTGTGGCTGAGTCAGGCCCTGCGCGAGCTCGACCTGATCACCAGCAAGGGCCAGAACTTCGTCACCTTCTTCCGTGTGTCGAGTTTGATCTTCCCGGGCCTGCTGCTGATCGTCTGCCCTGTCGCCCTGCTGATCGGCGCGATCTACACGTTCAACCAGCTCAACGCCGATTCCGAGCTGGTGGTCATCAACGCCAGCGGCGCCTCGCAGACCCGGCTGCTCAAGCCGGCGCTCGCCATGGGCCTGATCACCGCCATCATCGTCGGCTCGATGTCGCTCTATCTGGTGCCGCGCTCGCTGCAGGCATTCCGCGGCCTGCTGACGGGAATCAATGCCGACCTGATCACCAGCTTCGTGCGCGAGGGCCAGTTCATGGAACTCGGCAACCGGCTGGTCTTCCATGTGAAGGACCGCAAGCCGGACGGCACGCTCGAAGGCATCTTCATCCAGGACGGCCGCCAGCCCGACCAGACCTCTGTCTACATCGCCAATCGCGGCGCGGTGCTGAAGAACCCGCTCGGCACCTTCCTGATCATGCAGAACGGCACGATCCAGCAGAAGTCCGAGACCAACCACTCGATGTCGATCATCGAGTTCGAATCCTACGCCTTCGACCTGTCGACCTTCGGCAGCCGCAACAGCCTGCCTGACTACACGGCCTCCGAGCGCAGCACCGCCTATCTGCTCGCGCCGAACCCGAACGATCCGGAATACCAGAAGCGGCCGGGCGCCTTCCTGTCGGAGCTGCATGACCGCCTCGCCGCGCCGCTCTACGCCCTCTTCTTCGCGATCCTGCCGGTCGCGGCGCTTGGACAGGCGCAGACGACCCGCCAGGGTCGCGGCATCGTCATTCTCGGCACCATCGCGGTCGCGACCGGCGTGCGAATCGGCGGCCTGATCCTCGCCAGCCTCGCGGCCAGTGATTCCCGGCTGATCCCGGCTCTCTACGCTCTGCCGATCGCCTTCATCCTGCTGTCGCTTTTCGCCGTCTACAGCTCGTTCCGCTTCTCCGCCTCCGACAGCATCGGGTCGATGGTGACGGAGTTCGTGCAACGAATCGCCAATCGGTTCAGGATTGGCCCACGCCCATCGGCAGGGGGCCGGACCTAAGCCATGTTCCGAAACCCGACGCTCAGTCGCTATTTCGCCAAGCGCTTCGCAAAGACGG
>JAFKJZ010000034.1 GCA_017305815.1 Hyphomicrobiales bacterium | reverse complement strand
GTGATATCGACCTGACGCGCCACATGCAGGACGCCATCACCTCGCTGGAAATCGCGCTCGCCGCCGAGGTCAGCATGCGCGAGGGCAGGGTGGTGAAGCTGTGACCCGGCGCATCGACAGAGTTTTCCTGGGCCGACGCTCAGCCAACGATCACGAAGGATAAGCCCGTGAGCGCACTGACCCTTCAGAACATCACCAAGCGCTTCGGATCGACCGACGTCATCCGCGGCGTCGATCTCGACGTCGCCGAGGGCGAGTTCGTCGTCTTCGTCGGCCCGTCCGGCTGCGGAAAGTCGACGCTGCTCCGCATCATCGCCGGCCTCGAGGACCAGACCTCCGGCCATGTGACGATCGGCGGAAAGAATGTCGACGTGACGCCGCCGGCGAAGCGCGGCATCGCCATGGTGTTCCAGTCCTATGCGCTCTACCCGCACCTGACGGTGAAGGGGAACATGGGCCTGGCGCTGAAGCAGGAAGGCGTCGAGAAGAGCGAGATCGAGCGGCGCATCGCGGCGGCGGCGAAGATGCTGCACCTGGAGACGCTGCTCGACCGGCGACCGTCCGAGCTTTCCGGCGGCCAGCGCCAGCGCGTCGCCATCGGCCGCGCCATCGTGCGCCAGCCGAAGCTGTTCCTGTTCGACGAGCCGCTCTCCAATCTGGATGCGGCATTGCGCGTAAACACGCGCATCGAGATCGCCAACCTGCACCGCCTGCTCGGCGCGACCATGATCTATGTCACGCATGACCAGGTCGAGGCGATGACGCTCGCCGACACGATCGTCGTGCTGAGCGCCGGCAGGATCCAGCAGGTCGGCCGCCCGATCGATCTCTACAACAAGCCGGCCAATCTCTTCGTCGCCGGCTTCATTGGCTCGCCGAAGATGAACTTTCTCACCGGCGCGGCGGCGGAGAAGCTCGGCGCGGCGACGATCGGCATCCGCCCCGAGCACATCCGCGTCGTGCCGGCCGGCGGCGAATGGTCCGGCAAGGTCAGCCATCTCGAAAAGCTCGGCTCCGACACCTTCCTCTATGTCGCCATGGAAGGCGCCGACATGGTCACGGTTCGTATCGTCGGCCAGGCCGATTTCGAGGTCGGCTCGACGGTGGGGCTGGAGGCGGATTCTCAGCACATCCACCGCTTCGATCGGGACGGCAGGGCGCTCTGATTTCCGGCGCATGGCCGGGCGTCTTCGCCGCGCGCCCCTTGCACCCGACCGGCCGCCGGTGCGAGTGTCGCGCGGAATCGGACTGGCGGGTGACATGACCAAGAACATCGTAATCATCGGCGGCGGCCATGCCGGGGCGCAGGCTGCGGCGAGCCTCCGCTCGGACGGATTTGACGGCAAGGTGACGCTCGTCTCGGCCGAACGCGAGATTCCCTATCATCGTCCGCCGCTGTCGAAGGGCTTCATCAAGGCCGAGGGCGACGAACTGCAGGAGCTGCGCCCGGCCGCCTTCTACGAGAAGAACGCCGTCGATCTGGTGCTGGGTTCGGAAGTCACCGCCATCGACCGCGATGCCGGGCTGGTCCGTCTCGGCGCGGACAGCCTGCCGTTCGATGGCCTCGTTCTGGCGACGGGCGCTCGCGTCCGCGTGCCGCCGGTTCCCGGCATCGAGCTCGAAAACATCTTCCTGCTGCGCACGGCCGAGGATGCGCGCCGGCTGAAGGAGCGCTTCGCGCTGGCGAAGGACGTCGTCGTGGTCGGCGGCGGCTTCATCGGCCTGGAGCTGGCCGCGACGGCGCGCCTGCTCGGCAAGACGGTCACGGTGCTCGAAGCGGCGCCGCGCCTGATGGGCCGCGTCGTCGCGCCCGCGATCTCCAGCTATTTCCTCGATTTGCACCGCGCCATGGGCACGACGATCCGGCTGGAGACGCCGGTTCACGGCATTCTCGGCGAGAACGGCCATGCCGTCGCCGTCGAGACGCTGACCGGCGAGCGGATCCCGGCCGATACGGTGATCGTCGGCGTCGGCGTGGTGCCGAATGTCGAGCTGGCCGAGGCGGCCGGCCTGCATGTCGCCAACGGCATCGTCGTCGACGAGGCGATGCGCACCTCCGATCCCCGCATCGTCGCGGCCGGCGACGCCGTGTCGTTCCATCACTGGGCGCTCGGCCGCCCGGTGCGGCTCGAAAGCGTGCAGAACGCCGTCGACCAGGCCAAGACCGGCGTCGCGGCGCTGCTCGGCAAGGTCGAGCCCTATCGCGCCGTGCCGTGGTTCTGGTCGGATCAGGGCGACGCCAAGCTGCAGATGGTCGGCCTTTCCAACGACGCGGATTCGAGCGTCCTGCGCGGCAGGCCGGACGATGGCAGCTTCTCGGTGTTCCATTACCAGGGCGACCGGCTTGTCGCGATCGACTCGGTCAATCGCGCCGCCGACCACATGCTGGGCCGTCGCATGCTTGGCTCCGGCTTCCAGCTCGACAAACAGGTCGCGGCCGACGAGGGCGTCGATCTGAAGAAGCTGGTGCTCGCGGCGGGCTGAGACGGCGCTCGCCGCCGTCGCGAAAGGTCGGAATGAAAAACGGGCGGTCCTTGCGGGCCGCCCGTTTCCGTTACTCCGCCGATGCGAGCGCCGGCAGCGGCTTGTCGGCGGTGTCGATCTTGACGATGACCGACATGCCGGGCCGCAGGTCGGCCGCGGCGCTCTGGCCGCCGTCGATCTCGATGCGGAGCGGGATGCGCTGGGCCACCTTGGTGAAGTTGCCGGTGGCGTTGTCGGCCTTCAGCACGCTGAACTCCGAGCCGGCGGCGGGCGCGATGCGGGCGACGCGGCCGGTCAGTTCGGCGCCGCCGAGGGCGTCGACCGTGAAGGTCACCGGCAGGCCGACCGCGACATTGGTGAGCTGGGTTTCCTTGAAATTAGCGATGACCCAGGTCGTTTCGGGCGTGATCGAGGTCAGCTGCGTGCCGGCCGACGCATATTGGCCGACGCGGGCCGCGACTTCACCGAGCCGGCCATCGACCGGTGCGACGATGCGGGTGTTGCCGAGATTGATCTCCGCCAGCCGGACCGCGGCTTCGGCGCCGGCGACGGCGGCCTCGAGCGAGCTCTTGCCGGCATCGGTGAGCGCCAGGTTCTGCTCGGCGATCTTCACCGAGGCTTCGGCCTGCGCGACGGTCGATTGCGCCTGCAGCCGGGCAACGCGGGTCTGGTCGCCGGAAGACTGGGTGGAGAAGCCGCGATCGACCAGCGTGCCGGTGCGCTTGTCGTCCAGCTCGGCCTTTTCCAGGCCGGCCTGGGCGCTCTGGAGCTGCGCCTTGGCGAGATCGAGGCTTGCCTGCTTGGCGGCGCGGTTCTCGGCGAAATTGTCGAGCGAGGCCTGTTGCTGCTGCAGGGTGGCCTGCGCCTGGGCAAGCTGCTGCTGGTAGATGCGGTCGTCGATCTGAACCAGCAGGTCGCCTTTCCTGACCTTCATGTAGTCCTGGACCGGCACGTCGACGACATAGCCGGCGATCTGCGGGCTA
>JAFKJZ010000033.1 GCA_017305815.1 Hyphomicrobiales bacterium | reverse complement strand
CGGCTGGTGGCAGCGCCGCTCCTTCTTCTAGGCGCAGCGAAAAGCATCTGGCGAAAGCCCTATGAATCGAAAAGGCCCGGCATCCGCCGGGCCTTTTCCTTTACGAGCTTCGCCGCGTCTCAGACGGCGACGGCGAGGCGGACGTCGAGATTGGAGCGGGTCGCTTCCGAATAGGGGCAGACGACATGCGCCTTGGCGACGAGATCCTCGGCCGCGGCCTTGTCGAAACCCGGGATGGCCACCTGGATCGCCGCGTCGAGGCCGAAGCCGGCGCCGTCGGCGCGCGGACCGATGCCGACTTCCGCCGTCACGGTGGTGTCGTCCGGCAGCTTGACCTTCTCCTTGCCGGCGACGAAGCGGAGTGCGCCCATGAAGCAGGCCGAATAGCCCGCCGCGAAGAGCTGTTCCGGATTGGTGCCGGGGCCGTCATTGCCGCCCAGCGACTTCGGGATGCTCAGCTGAAGATCGAGGCGACCATCGGAGCTGGTGCTGCGGCCGTCGCGGCCACCACCCGAGGACGTTGCGGCGGCGGTGTAAAGTATCGTCATGATTGGCTCCTGCATGCTCGGCGCCGAGGCGCCCATCGATCCGGCTGTTGTCCGGCGACGAATTAAATCGCACACGATTTAATCGATGACGATATACATTATCGCATGGCTGCGCTGCGATTCAGTCGCTTCCGCTTCAATCGCACGCGACCTAATATACGCAGTCAAACCGGAGATGCCCCATGGCGCCGACAGATGCCCCCGTGCTCGACCTCGATCGGATGCTCTGCTTCGCGATCTATTCCGCCAATGGCGCCTTCAACCGCGCCTATCGGCCGATGCTCGACCAGCTTGGCCTCACCTACCCGCAATATCTGGTGCTGATGGCGCTCGGCGATGCCGACGGCCTAACCGTCGGCGAGATCGGGGCGCGCGTCTTTCTCGAATCGAACACGCTGACGCCGCTCTTCAAGCGGCTGGAGGCCGCCGGCCACGTCGCCCGCCGCCGCGATGCCGCCGACGAGCGGCAGGTGCGCGTCTCGCTCACCGATCAGGGGCGGTCGCTGCTGCAGGATGCCTGCGCCGTGACCGGGTCGCTCGCCGGCAGGCTCGCCATCACCGAGACGCAGGCGATGGCGCTGCGCGACAGCATCGCCGCGCTGCGCGACATCCTGCAGGATGCCGGCGCCGCCGCGCCGGCCACCGGGGACCGCGACGGATGAGCGCAAGCGGGTCCGTATTCCTCCGGATTGCGCGCGACGGCCTTTGACTTGGCCGCGTCGCGGCGGCATAAGCAGGGGAAATACCTGTCGAGAGAAGGGTCGAAAATGGGCTGGTTCCTGACCGAATTGTTCACCTGGTGGAACGGCCAGACCATGGGCACGCGCCTCTATACCCGGCGCAAGGGCGAAAAGGTCGGCACGGACGAATTCGGCAACACCTATTACCGCGCCCCGGACAAGGACCGCACCGCTGGCGGTTTCCCGGAGCGCCGCTGGGTCGTCTATAACGGCTACGCCGAGAGCTCGACGATCCCGACCGGCTGGCATGGCTGGATCCATCACCGCCTCGAGACGCCGCCGTCGCAGCTCGCCTATACGCCGCGCGACTGGCAGAAGCCGCACCAGCCGAACGGCACCGGCACCGCCGCCGCCTATCGCCCCAAGGGCTCGATCGTCGGCGCCGACCAGCGCCCGCGGGCAACCGGCGACTACGAGGCCTGGACGCCCTAGTCCCGCTTCCCCTTTGCCGACCCCGGCCGGCTTGCGAGCCCTCCCCTGCGGAGGGCTCTTTTGTTTCGGGCCCGCCTTGCCCGATCGCGAATGCCAGCCTCCGGCCCGCTGGCCGTTCCCGCCCACGCGCCTGCCGATTCGCCGGGCGGTGCGCAGTCGACGAACACCATGGCGAGCGCGCTCCCTGCAAGGCTGGCGGCTTTCCGCCATTTCCAATTTCGCAAGGTCGCCGCGGCCACACTCGCCGGGATCCTCGCCTCCTGTGGAGATTGAGGAAAAGGCGGGCACACCACCCTCCCCGCGGGACCCGTCATGCGGGTGGCATCGCTTCGTGCCTCGGGTCGCAAGGCTTTGTTAACCTTGAAACTCCTGTCGATCCAATCGGCTGTGCCGTTGCGCTACGCAACCGCCTCCGGAAAATGCAATGACAAATCCACATCTAGCCGGCTCAGAATTCACCACCACTATTCCTTGACGCTTTCGCCGGACTCGTCATAGCTTCCGGACAGAGAGTTGGAATGCGCTCTGGGCCGCTCGGCCCAGATTTTCCAGGACATCGCTGGCAGATTCGGCATACGCGGACGGGCAGACTCCCGCCCCCGTCTGATCGCCTTTTTGTGTCCTCGGCGTGAGTTCTCAGCCGTGACTTTTGGATGTGTAAATACTATATTTAGAGCTTCAGCGTAGCTTGAGCACAAGATGATGGATGGCTAAAACCCATCCGCGCGTAATGCGTTGGGCAAGGGACAGAGCGGGCGCCATGGCGCGCCTGCCAATGGCGGGTCCGGGACGGGACCGCCAGAAAGCAAGGGGCTTGAGACGATGCGGATCGAACGGCGCTACACTACAGCAGGCCAGTCAGCCTATGCCGGTATCGAGTTCCGAACGACCAAGAGCGAGATCCGCAATCCCGACGGATCGGTCGTCTTCCGGCTAGAAGGCATTGCCGTCCCTGCCACCTGGAGCCAGGTCGCGAGCGACATCATCGCCCAGAAGTATTTCCGCAAGGCAGGCGTCCCGGCGCGCCTGAAGCGCGTCGAGGAGAACGACGTTCCGTCCTTCCTCTGGCGCTCGGTCGCCGACGAGAAGGCGCTGGCTGCCCTGCCCGAGAAGGAGCGCTACAGCGGCGAGACCGATTCGCGCCAGGTGTTCGACCGTCTCGCCGGCACCTGGACCTACTGGGGCTGGAAGGGCGGCTATTTCGACACCGAGGAGGACGCCCAGGCCTTCTTCGACGAGCACCGCTACATGCTCGCCACCCAGCGCGTCGCCCCCAACTCGCCGCAGTGGTTCAACACCGGCCTGCACTGGGCCTATGGCATCGACGGCCCGAGCCAGGGCCATTTCTACGTCGACTACAAGACCGGCAAGCTGGTCAAGTCGAAGACCGCCTATGAGCACCCGCAGCCGCATGCCTGCTTCATCCAGTCCGTCTCCGACGACCTGGTGAACGAGGGCGGCATCATGGACCTCTGGGTCCGCGAGGCGCGCCTGTTCAAGTACGGCTCCGGCACCGGCTCCAATTTCTCGGCGCTGCGCGGCGAAGGCGAGCGCCTGTCCGGCGGCGGCAAGTCGTCCGGCCTGATGAGCTTCCTGAAGATCGGCGACCGCGCGGCCGGCGCCATCAAGTCGGGCGGCACGACGCGCCGCGCCGCCAAGATGGTCGTCGTCGACGCCGACCATCCTGATATCGAGAAGTACATCAACTGGAAGGTGCACGAGGAGCAGAAGGTCGCCGCCCTCGTCACCGGC